>CALBOT010000087.1 GCA_937896695.1 uncultured Candidatus Nitrosopelagicus sp.
CTGAAGCATTAACTCAAGTAATTTTAAGACAGCAAGGTTAATTTTTAAAAAATTATACTCTTTTCATTGAAGCAGACAAGATTGGGAGTTCTTTATCTATAATTTTTTCAACAGCAGGCACTATTCCTGCTCTTAATCTTGCATTTTCTTCATAAAGTTCTGCAACTTGATCTCTAAACAATAATTTTATTTTCGGCAATTCCAAGATTGTTTCTTCTACAGCTCTTGGTTCAGATATATCTAAAATTAAAGTTCCTTTTTTCTTTTCTTGCATAACTAGTTTGATTCTTTCAAGATCAATCAAGAAATAATCAGCAGTTGTTGCAACAATGACAATATCAAACTTGTCGAATCCTGCAAGTACATCATTAAATTCCATAGGAGTACCACATAGAAGCTGAGTAAAGTTTGTAGCACGTTCAATTGCTTTACTAGTGACTGTGAATGAGATATCTTTTTGTCCCAATGTTTTTGCAACCATGGCTGCAGATTCACCGGTTCCAATGAGCAATACTTTCTTTTTTGCATCTAAACCAACTTTTTCTTCTATCAAATGTAGTGCCACATCACCTAAAGATAGAACTTCCTTACTGATTTCAGTAGAATCTCTAATAGAATTTGATAGTCGTATTACACTATCAAATAGTTTATTCAAAATTTTTCCAGATGCACCAGATTTTTTTGCAGTTTCAAATGATTTTTTGATTTCATCAAAAACTTCTTGTTTTCCAACAACTACAGAATCTAATCCACAAGCTAATCGCAAAAGATGAAGATAAACATCATCATCTTTGAAAACTTCAAGAGTTTGATCAAAATGATCAATGTCAATTTGCTCTATGCTAGAATGATTTTGCCATGTTTCTTTCATCTTGTTAATTATCAAACCTTTTCCTTCAGATCTTCGTGCATCAGTTGAGTCGTCTGTTTCAAGATTACTAACAGTAAAAATTTCAACTCTACTTGATGTTTGAATAATAATACATTCTTCAACTCCGGGGATTTTTTTGAAAGCGTCTGTTGCAACATCTACATCTTTGAATGCAAATCTTGCAAGAGAGTGCAAAGGAACATTCTTGAATGTAACTCGTGCATTCAAAACATCAAATTTTACATCACTCAATCATATCACCAAAATTTTTTAATTTTTTCGTCCACCTTTAGCAGTTCTAAAAACATTCATTCCAAGATAATAATTCTCATGTAATGAATCTAGATATGATAAATTTTGTTCAACTTGTGCAATGTCTTCAGGTAATGCTTCAGGATCATTTCTAAGACGTTCAAGTTTTGCTTGTAATTCATCTCCAAGAACAGTGATGCCTGTTTCATAATTGGAAGTTCCTCCAAAACGTTCATCTAAAATATTTTGAGGATTGTATTCAGGAGTAGTATCTTCATAATTGAGAGCTTTTCTTGTAATGTCATCTTTTTCATCTTCAGACAAGATAGGTTTTGGGAATCTGTCTACCTTGTCTAAGAAAAATTCTGGTTCACCCATTTCTCTTCTAAATATGATCTCAGTTTTTCTTTTGTTAGTTACATCAGGTGCTTTTGGAGCATCAGCTTTAATTTCGTCTGCAATTGCTTTGAATTCTTCTTCAGATGCTTTTGCCGCAGCTTCTTTCAATTCTTTAGCTTTTGCAATTGCTGCTTCTGCTGCAGCCTCTGCGTCTGCAGCAGCTTTTGCTGCTTTTTCTGCATCTTTGGATGCTTTGAGAGATTTTTGAGCATCGTCTTTTTTTGATTCTTTTTCTACTTTTGGATCTTCTTTTACTTCAGAATCTTTTTTGTCGTCAGACATCAATTTTTCACTAAAATTGCCTTGATTTTAAGATTATTGTGACAATCAGGATAGAAGAATACGCGATCAGATATTTTTAGATTTGAAAAAGAAATGGCGCCCTCGGCGGGATTTGAACCCGCGTCTCAGCCGTGACAGGGCCGAATTCTAGACCGGGCTATACTACAAGGGCAGTATTTACAAGAAAAAGAATTGCTGGTTTTAAAGTTTACATTTTTGATTTCATACTGGTAAAAGACTAAATTGTACAATAATGGAAAAACTCGCATGGGTCTATAGCGCAGCCAGGTAGCGCACCGCCCTTTTAAGGCGGCTGTCGTGGGTTCGAATCCCACTAGACCCGCGTCTATTTTGTAAGTGTTTTAACACGTTTTTCCAAAACTGCTAGTGATTTCTTCACACTATCATTTTGTGCTTTAATTGATTTTTTTAGAGAAACAAGCTTTCTCGTCCTCTGTCCAATCATTCTTGTCTGTTCAGCGGTTCCTGCAGAACCTTTTGATGTCCTCTGTTTAAGAGATGAAGAAATTGTAGTTTTTTTAATCAATTCAAAAAGTTTGTTTGTTTTGATTTCTTTTATTTGAAGAGATTCAATTTCGTTTAATTCCAAATCAGTAAGTAATTTTTTTGAATTGTGTGATAGTTGAACTAGGTTTCCAACAATATTGTGTGCTGTACGAAATGGTATTTTTTCAAGAACTAAATTTTCAGCCAAATCTAAAGCAATCAAAAATCCTTCTTCAGTTGCTTTTTTCATTTTTTCTTGATTTACTGTAAGATCAGATAACATTGATTTTATTATAATTAATGCAGTGATTGATGTTTTTGATGTTGACCATATTGAAGATTTGATTTGTTGCAAATCCCGTCCATATCCAGACGGTAAACCTTTGGTTGTAGTTAAGATAGAAGTTAGATACCCTATAACTTGTGATGTTTTTCCTCTTGTTAGTTCCAAAATATCTGGATTTTTCTTTTGTGGCATTACACTTGATGGAGAGGTAAAATCATCAGAAAGTTCTATGAATGAAAATTCAGCTGAAGACCAAATTATGAAATCTTCAGACAGACGACTTAGATTTGTCATCATTATTGCAGAGTTTGCAACATATTCTGCTACAAAGTCACGTGTACTTGTTGCATCAATTGAATTTTCCACGAGGGATGAAAATCCAAGTAATTTTGCAGTACTATCTCTATCAATAGGAAGACTTGTTCCACCTACAGGACCTGCACCAAGTGGACTTTGATTCACTCGAGTATACAATGACATGAATCGGTCTAGGTCACGCAATAATGAGTCAGCGTATGAAAGCAAATAATGTGAAAATACTCCGACTTGAGCTTGTTGAAGATGAGTATAAAGTGGCATAATTGTTTTGGTGTTTTCTTGTGCAGTTTTGAGAAGAGTCGATATCGTTTCAACCAAACATTGCAAGAGCATGTTAATGTCATCACGAATTTTTAGTCTTATGTCAAGTGCCACTTGATCATTTCGTGAACGAGCAGTATGCATTTTTCCGCCATTTTCAATTCCAGTTTTTTTGATTACTAGTGATTCTATTAATTCATGAATGTCTTCAGGTTCAAAATCAGATTGTGAGATGTTTCCTCCCTTTAATTCCTCTAATGCGGTCAAGATTTTTTTTGTTTCAATTTTTGACAAGAGTTTATTTTCATATAACATGATAACGTGAGCTTCACTTCCAATAATATCATAAAATGCAATATCCGAATCATCTTTTATTGATGAAACATAGCTTAATGTAATATCATCAAGATCTTTTCCTAATCTGGAACGATACATCAACATAGATTCAAAATCGCTATATATAGCAACTACGGATTCATTTCAATGACACAAGATGTTAAACAGCTACGAGTAAAAATTTTCGATGAATTATCACAAATCGTAGATCCTGAAATCAACACTACAATTACAGAACTAGAATTAATTGACGAGGTAGACATCAATGATGCCAATGTCAAAGTAGATTTACATCTCACAAGTCCATTTTGTCCAGCAGTATTTGGATTCAAAATTGCTCAAGATATTCATGATAATTTGTTGAGCATACAAGGTATTGATGATGTAAAGGTAAATGTCTCAAATCACTTTATGGCAGAACAGATTAACAATCAAGTGAATAATAGCCCAAATCCTCACAAAAAGGATTAATCTCTAATTCCTAAAAGATATCCTCTCAAAAGTTGAATTCCCATTGCAGGATCAACTCCTTTTGGACATACCTGACTACATGAACCAGCAAAGTGACATCTCCAAATTCCATGAGATTCATCTATAACTTTGAGTCGTTTGTTTTTTCCTTTATCTCTATCATCAGCTATGTACCTGTAAGCTTGAGCCAAAGCTTGAGGACCAACAAATGTTTTATCCATAGCCATGGTCGGGCATGCAGAATTACATAAACCACATTTAATGCAACTTGAAAATTGAATGTATTTTTCAACATTTTCAGGGCTTTGGAGAAATTCTCTTACGCCACTTTCAGCATCAATTTCAGAATCTTCTCGAATTACATATGGCATGACTTTTTTGTGATTGTTTATCATTCTATCAAAGTTGACAGCAAGATCACGAACTACAGGATAGTTATCCATCGGCTCTACAGTGATAGTATCAGAATTTAATTCAGATATTTTAGTAAAACATGCCAAACCAGGTTTGCCGTTAATCTTCATTCCACATGAACCACATGATGCTTGTCTGCATGAATAACGAATTCCAACAGAATGATCAAGATGTGATTTTACATCTAGTAAAGCATCTAGAACAGTTGTCCATTTTTCAATTGGAACAACAAAGTCATCAAATTTTTCATCAGAGTTTACATTTGGATTACTTCTTTTAATTTTTAATTTAACAGACTGTGTTGGTGAAACGGTTGTTTGTGAAAGTTCTTCTGAAAGTTTAGGATGAATTGTTGCCATTATACCATCCCCATATTTGTCATAATTATAGTTCGTGAACCATATGCAATTAATGCTACCATTCCAGCAAGACATCCAATTGTTACAAGTTTTTCATATGTTGGACCTTGATTCATTTCTAGTAGAATTACTCTCAAACCATTAAATCCATGAACAGAAATTAAGATCAACAATAATTCAAGTAATATAGCATAACCAATACTTTCATAATTTGCAATTACATTTTCATACTGTAATGATTCGTGAAAGTCTTGAGTCATTCTCATCATTATGTGTACAACTGTTAGAAATAATGCACCTATGGCAGTGCCATAGTGAATTTTCATTATGATGCTTTCTCTTAATATCATCATGAGAACATCACCGCCATTCCGTACCACATTGCAAGAGCAGCCATGCCCAATGTTGCATAGATACATGCTTTACCTTTCATGTTGATTGATTGTGGTTTGTATGGATAATCAGGTCTTTCAGTTTTTCCAATACCATAACCCATTTGTGCAATCATTAATCGAATTCCATTTCCTGTATGAAAAACACACATTCCAATAACTAATGCTAAAAAGAGATGACCTTCAGTGGTTTGTGTCATTTCTAATGATTTATCCCAAACTGCTTTGCCGTCTAAGATGTGACTTGTTTCATAAATGTGACCAATGAAATATGCCAAAAGACCAAGACCTGTCAATCTCATCAAAAGCCATGCTAATCTTTCAATTCCAAATTTTCCAATTTTTCCAGGATTTAGCCATCCCTTCAATCCTTCTCTAGCGCCAGTTTCTCGTTCCATCAGTATTTTCTCTCCACAGGTTTGTATTTAGTTATAGTAACTGGGTGCTTCTTCATAATTGGTTCGCTTGGATCATAGTATGCAAGCGTGTGATGAAGGAAATTTGCATCATCACGAGTAGGAAAGTCAGTTCTTGCATGGCCACCCCTAGATTCCTTTCTGTTTATGGCACCCAAAAGAACTACTTCAGCCACACGGAACATAGAATCTAACTCCATGACATTTTGGAAATTTGTATTGTATTCTTTTGCAGAATCATCAACATGTTTCCAAGTTTTTTGTTTGAGTTCACGTACCTTTTTGAGGCCTTCTGCTAAATCATTGTGATTTCTATAGACATATGCTTTTGCGTTCAGGGTTTCGGCAACTTCTTGTTTCACTTCATATGGATTTACATCTCCACGTCCACGGAAGATTCCATCAAAAATTCTAGTCTCTTCAGCAGCTACTAAATGAGTAGGAAATTGTGCAGATGTGTGTTCTTTTTCAATATAATCAACAGCTAATGAACCTGTAATTTTTCCCCAAACAATACATTCAGAAGTTGAGTTTGCACCAAGACGATTCGCCCCATGAACACTGTTACATGCAGCTTCTCCTGCAGCCCAAACTCCTTGTAATTCAGCTGCACCATCAATGTTTGTATGAATTCCACCCATCATATAATGACAGACAGGTCTAATGTCAATTGGTTCATCTGCAGGATCAATTCCTGAAAATTTAATTGAAATTTCTCTAATACCACCTAATTTAGCTTTAATTTTTTCATCACCTAAATGTCTCAAGTCTAGCTTCATGCAATCTTCACCAGTTTCATGTTTGAATCCACGACCTTCATTAATCTCAGTCATTATAGAACGTGAAACAATATCACGTGGAGCTAATTCCATTTTTCCGGCTGCATATTTTTTCATAAATCGGTCACCGTCTTTGTTAATTAGATAACCACCTTCACCTCGAGCACCTTCAGTAATTAAAATTCCCGAAGGTAAAATTCCGGTAGGATGGAATTGTACAAACTCCATATCCTTCAATCCCATTCCAGCACGATAAGCCATATCTAGTCCGTCAGGTGTTGAGGATAAAGCGTATGTAGAATAACTGAAAATTCGTCCTGCACCACCTGTTGCAATTATCAATGCTTTTCCTTTGATTGTATAAAATGAACCAGAAGATGTTTCAATTGCAGTAATTCCACAGAATTGTTTTCCATCATGAACGATTGATGTGATGTACCATTCATTTAGAAATTCAATATTATCAAATTTTTGACATGTGTCGTATAATGTTTGCATTTCAAAAAATCCAACTTTATCAATAGCATATGTTGCACGTGGAAAACTGTATCCGCCAAAATTTCTTTGATCAATTTTTCCATTTTCTTGTCTGGACCAAGGCATTCCCCAATGTTCCAATTGGAATATTTCATTTGGCATCATATGGCATAATTTTTCAGCAGTATCTTGGTCTGCTAAAAAGTCACTTCCTTTAACAGTATCATAAATGTGCGATTCTATAGTATCGCCTTTGTCTTCTTGGATTACAGCAGCAGTTCCACCCTCAGCAGATACAGAATGAGAACGCATAACTTGCGTTTTTGCAATAACTCCAATCTTGATTTTTTGATTTTTTTTTGCAGCTTCAATAGCGGCACGTAATCCTGCTAAACCAGAACCTGCAATTATGAGATCAAATTCAATAGAATCCGTCATTAATGAATAAAATCAGAAGAGGTTACTTATGTATTATAACAAAATGTTGAAACGAACCATTAATATATATCGCTAGCGATATCACTAGTGATGTTTGAGAAATGGGCTAAAAGAGTAGGAAGTGCAGTTCCAAGAGGATTTTCCAGATATTACATTTTACAGCAATTACAAAAAATGC
>CALBOT010000088.1 GCA_937896695.1 uncultured Candidatus Nitrosopelagicus sp.
AAAGTTTTACAAATTTTTCAATCATTGATTGACCATCTTTAGTCATTTCCGGATGAAATTGTGTTCCATAGATGGATAGTTCTTTGTGTTTCACAATTTCGTTTTGACAATTTTCAGATTCTGCTATAACATCTAATGAACTTCCAAGTTTAGAAATTTCATATGAATGACTCTCAAAAACAGTATTTTTTCCATCACAAAGTGAATTTTCATTTGAAATAATTTCTTGTTCACCTCGTATCACAGATGATTTACGAATAGTTCCACCTAAAGCAAGTGCCAAAATTTCTGCACCGTAACAAATTCCCAAAAGTTTCTTTTTTTCATTTACTGCATGTAGAATAATTTTAGAGTTTGTTGCATTCATTTGTGAGTCATTGTTTCGTCTACCTGACAAAATGAATGAATCATAATTGGAAATGTCATCAAGATTGATTTGATCAGATGGTGTTTGATCAAATTTTATTCCAGAATTTGAAAGTGTTTTGGCTATATCTTTTGTAAATACAGAGCCGTTATCAACTAGAAGTAACACGCCTAGTTCTTTCCAATCTGTATCTTGATGTAATGGATTTCAGCAATTCCATCTACAGTATTAATTACTCCAAAGTATAGTGAGGTATCTTCTTCCCACATCAATACTCTAGAGGTTGTTCCTGTAGCGAATTTACTAACAAACTCATCAATCATTTCTTGAGTTGCAGGACCATCAGATTCATTAAAGAATACAATTTGGCCTTCCTCAAATGACAGTGGAATTTGAATTGCAGTTGGCTTTGTTATTGCAAGTCCACTAGCATTGATCATTTCCATGACTCTGTCGAATCTTTCATCTTTGTCAAGTTGTACTATAGTTTCACCAGTTTTACTTGTTGTAACAACACCAGATAGTTTTTGAAGATATGCTTCAAATGCCTCTTCTTGTGTTTCTCCTAATCCAACATAATACTCTCCGGTAAATGCAGCACCAACTGCAGCAATTGTACCTAGTTGTGCTACAGAACCACCTGCTCCTGCAGTATATACAGGAATAAAGTAAGTGTCTTGATCACCTACACGATACAAAATATTATCACCAATTCTAGGATTTCTCAACAAAGTTTTGAGTTGTGCAAAGTCAGGATCACGGTCAAGTGCCTCTCTAACAGATGTTGGTCCCAAGAGTTTTGTTTCAGAATCTAATGGAACTTCGTAGAAGGTCATCTTACCAAGGTTATTCATATCATTTTCTACAATCATGTATCCTGCCAAGTTACGTCCTTGTGAACCACGGAGTTCTAAAGACAATAAACCGACAAACTCAGTTTGTTCAAATCCAGGTGGTTTTGCTTGGATGTAATATGTGTCCAGTCCTCGTGGTATTTCATAAAACTCATTTGCTTGGATGAATGTCTCAACATCTTCTACGTGATAGATGTTGTACATTTCGGTCTTCCAATTGAATAGTTCTTGTGGATAACGTATCTGTTCATCAAGCCATGCAGGCGCCTCGATAATTTGATCTTCATATTGAGCCATTAACATATTTGAGAAAAAGTCATCGCCGTTTTTGATTAAACTGATATCACCATTGTACGTATCAACTAGTGCAAATCCTGCCAATCTCAAATATGGATTTCCTGCAGAATATGGAACGTCTCTTGTGTCAAAACCAACTATCAGTGGAACAAGCCAGTAAGTGTTCTTTCCATCAGTTACAGGATAACTATCAAGTTCTTTTCCAAACATGTTATACAAGAAATAAGGATAAAGTGTCTGCATTCTTTCGTTTACATCTTTGTATCTCATAATGTGAAGTGATTCACCAGGGTATGATAGAATGAAATTTGGTTCAAATATCCATGAAAGTGGCGGAGGTACATCAACACCTCCAGATCCATCATATTTTGCACCATTAAGTTCTGCACTATCTACTCTATTTACCGGATAACCAGACCATGTATCATCAAGTAAACCACCTTCTCCATAATAGATTGCTCTTTGTTCAAATAGTTCAGAGCTGTCTACGATTGTTCCTTCTGTTGCTTCTAACGTAAGGAATCCATCAGGTACATGTGTGTATACAAGATGTTCGTTATACCATTGGTTTTCAAGACTTACAGATGAAGGTAATATTGGCTTCATAGATGCTGTCCAGTATAATTTATCATCAAATCTTAGAATATCATTGTCTTCAAAGTCAACATAAGGAATTAAACCAATTTCTGGTTTTAGTTTTGCAAATGCTGCGTTCCAATCCCAAACACGAATTTTACTTAACACATCATCATTTTGATCAATGTAGGATTCAATCACATTAGGATTAACAGAAGTGATTTGTACTTCGTGGGTATTTTCGTTAATCATATCAAGTTCTGCAAGGTAACGATTTACACCAATTTGTTGTGCTGTATATGGCCCAAGATATTCAATCTTTTTTGCATCTGCTACACTATTGTTTACACCCATTGCAACTCCTACAATTAATGCAATTGCAATAATTGCTGCAACACGAATGTATACATCGCGTTTGAACATGTGAGTTAAAACACGTGCACGCATTCTATCAAAAATTGAAAATGCAATTAGTGCAAAGCCGACTACGAAAGTTCCACCTATTGCATATCTTGTATTATAGTCTATAGTATCAGTAAAGAACATGTTAAATGCTGCCCAAATAATTCCAATTCCAATTATTGCCTCAATTGTTGCCATGTAGTTAAGATATCTTGGTTTTCCTTCTTTGGTGTCATGAAGGTATAGAGTTACAACTTTGATGATGTAGTGTAATCCTACAAAGAGAATTAAACGAAGACCAATCGCACCAATGATTGGTGGAATGAGAATTAAAAGTGCTGGAATCATTGGTGTAACGTTATCCATTGCAAACGATGGATCATTTGGCGGAGTTACAAATGGCAGTGAGAACAGTGTTGATATGTTTTCAACTCCCAGATCATTTCCATCTACTACATAGAGTAAACCAAATCCAAACATTAGATTTGCAAAGAATGCACCAAATAGGAGAATCTTTGTAATTTGCCAAAGTGCAAAGTGTCCTCCAGATAATTTGTATTCAGAAAAGTTTGGAATAGTTTGTTGAACCTGATCTTGAGGACCACGATTCATCATGTTAATTGCGGTGTTTATGAAAAACCAGAAAATTGATGATCTTTTTGCAGCATTAACTCGAAGTAAAGCAAGACTTGCAAGTGAAACACCACCAATGAGTGAGAACATTAATGGCTTTGTAAAGACGTCGGCAAATTCTGTCACATTCATTGACAAAACTACGGCTTGATTTCCAGCTAGTGCAAAAATGATAATTCCAATTATTGCAACAATACCAATTTTAATGAATTTTCCAGCATCTGGTGGTGGTTGACTACTATCTTCATTTTTTGCACTATACAAGCTGAAATAAACTCGATTTTCATTAAATTAATACCTTATTGGTAGAATTACAAAAAATCTATCATTATACGCGTGATGCTATGCCTTTACACATCATATAGACAGCTGCAAATTTTGGTACAGACACTTGTTCGTTCTTAAATGGTCCAAATTTTTTCTTTTTTAATGAAAATTCGATTGGACAATTTGCTGCAACTTCAATTTCATCATCATCAATAAAACATGCATCTACGTAGGGATCAAATTTTTTCAGATCCTCTACGAAAATTTTTGTAAGGCCACTTTTGCTGTTTATAGAACCAGGCAGTCTAAAAATTCTATGAATATCTTGTGTAACGTTTGGATCAATCTTTATTCCAATTGAGTCTCTGAAATCTTCTAATTTTTTTTGGAATAAAGTATAACCACCAGAAATAATTTCTTGAGAAATTTTTGAACGATTTGATTTTGTCCCGTACAAATGTTTTGCAAGTCTTCCATTCCATCCTGCATCTTCAAATTTTGGAAGTGATGATTTGTTCATGTTGAATTTTTTAAATCCAAATGTTTCAGGTATACTTCCACGAAACATAATGTAATCAGAAATTTCTCCTCTTTCTTTTGAACCTACATTTTCGTATTCAGATTTGGGAACATAGATATGAAAACCCTCATTTCCAGAAAAAAATATCTTAATGTTTTCCTCGTTTACGCCTAAATCATCTGTGAGAATTTGGTTTAGTTTTACTACTTCATCTTTTGATGATTTTATGCAATCATTACAGGTTAGCGTTATGAATGAAAGTTTTGTTGATTGACATTTTGGACATGATTCCTTAAGTTGAGAAATTTCATTACAGTCAGAACATTTGATCAGTGTGTTATCTTTTGGATGTTCTTTTCGGAGATCTTTTGCATCTATATCAAATATTAATTCTGCATTTTGCCAATCTTTCTCAGCCATAGATAGATTAGGAAACATGTATCGTGCATTAGAACAATAAACATCAGAAGGTTTGTTTTGCATTAAGAGCAAGTGTAGTTCTTTATCAGATTTGAGTGAGATGTGTCTATTCATACCGCCGTTAAATTTTTGGTAACCGAATTCTCTTTGATTAGGATCGTCAGGAACATGTAAAAGATCAAAATTTTCAAAATAGAATTTTTTGAAAGTATCTTCTAAAAATGTAATATCTTTTGCATTCATACTCGCTTTCTCCCAAACTGAAGTGGATTGATTATTGTATCACATGCTGGAACAGCAAAACAAAGATCTTGACTTTTTACTTTTTCACATGAGGGACATTTGTATTCTGTGGTTCCTGATGTTCCAGAAAGTTGGTTTAATTGGTAAATTGTCACTTTAGGATTGTAATCGGGTGCATTTTTGAACAATGGTGCGATTTGTTCTACGGTTTGTCCTTTGTTTAATAGAAATGTTGCAAGCATGAATCTTCCAGAATGAGGCAAGTTTTCTCCTTTTTCTAAAACCTCTATTGCATGTTTAATGCAAGGAGGAAATTCTTTCGACTCGACAGTTTTTACTTCGAATTTTTTTGCAAGTTGTTTTAGTTTATCAACATAGGTTTCAAAGCCGACTATCATTTGTGGGGTTGAGGATGAATTAATTTTTGCATAGATGTGTCTATCAAGTTCTTTTCGAACTAATCTTACGGTTTCATGAGGTGTGAGGTGAACTTTTCCTTTTGAAACTTTACGATTAATTAATTTCCATTCACGTTCGTGAAAATTTATAGAGTGTTTTAGATAATCGCTAATCAAAATTGTAAATTCTTCATCAGTTTTTTCTACTGTTACAGAAAATAGCTCTTGAAGTATTTGTAGTGAGAGTTTTGCTTTTGTAGCATCTTGATGATTCATCAAATCTTTTTCGAGAAATTTTTCTGCACGGCGTGCTTCGGCTAGAGAAAATCTTCGAATTAAAGTATTCATCCCAGAGAGTTTTAGTAAAATTACTGCAATTAAAAATGAAAATATTTCTAGAGGTAATGCAGAATTATTTGATGAAGGATCAGATTTGAAAATTTTTCCTTCTGATGAAGTAATTATTCTTTCAAATGCATTATCAACAATTTTTTTTAGATCTGGATCAGATCCAAATTGTTCTAGAGAAAATCCTTTATCGTTTAGATACTTACCTGCTTCAGTAAGAAAAGGATACTTTACAATTTCGTCATTTCCAAGATTAACCATAACATTAATGCACCAACTTAGTTTAAAAATTGCAATTATAAAATTAGTATTTTCTTCAGATCTCTAGTTTAAATTATAATAGATCTTAGATAAAATATGCAGATCGGCGCGCATATTTCTAAATCAGGAACTATGGATAGCTGGGTTGACAATGCGTTAGAAATAGGATGTTCAGCATTTCAGGTTTTTACAAGAAGCCCAAGAAGTTGGTTTGCAAAAGATTTGGATCTTGATGAAGCAAAAATGTACAGAGAAAAATTAGAAGCATCAGAAATTGACAGAATGGCAACATGTGCACATATGCCATACTTGCCAAATCTTTCCACACCAGAAGATGAAGGATATGAAAAATCAATTAAGTCTATGATTGAAGAGGTAAAGAGGTGTGATAAATTAGGGATTCCATATTTGGTAACACATCTTGGAAGCCACAAAGGTTCAGGAGAAGAAAATGGAATCAAGAGACTCACCAGTGCATTAAATGAAGTTGCAAAGACAAAAGCAGATGTAATGATTTTACTTGAAAATACTGCAGGACAGAAAAATTCTGTTGGTTCTGATTTTAAACAACTTGCAGAAATTTTTGCAAAATGCAAACCTGCAAAAAAATTTGGTATTTGTTTAGATACATGTCATGCATTTGTTGCAGGATACGACTTGAGAACAAAAAAGGCTGTAAAAGAAACAATGAAAGAGTTTGATGAGACAGTAGGACTGAAAAATTTGAAAATTTTGCATCTAAATGATTCAAAAGGAGAATTAAATTCCAATTTAGACAGACATAATCACATTGGATTAGGAGAAATTGGAAATGAAGGATTGGGCGAGGTGGTAAAAATCATGAATAAAAATAAGATCCCAATCGTACTAGAAACACCAATTGATGATACTAGAGATCATTTTGAGAATATTAAAAAGGCAAAATCACTTGCGTGAGTAATTACGCATTTATTCCATGATTGTTTTAGAGTTTTAGTATGAATTACGAAAGTGTTATGAAACTTGCACTTGAAAGAGCATTCTACTTTCCTAGTTGTGAGGTTTATGGAGATGCGCAAGCAGGGTTTTGGGAATATGGTCCAACAGGTGTCAGTGTAAAAAACAAATTCCTTGAATTATGGAGAAGAGAGTTAGTGCGAAGAGACAGAATGCTTGAGATTGACGGCTCACAAATTATGTCAAAATCTGTATTTGAAGCATCAGGTCACCTCGGTAACTTTGCAGATCCAATAATAAAATGTAAAAAATGTGGATTGACCTTTAGAGCAGACAAACTAATTGCAGAAATTACTAATGTAGAGATTCCAGAAAGTGCAGATTTAGAAGATTTTGATAAAATGATTCAAGAAAAAAATATTGTTTGTACAAAATGTAAAGGAGAATTTGATTCTGCTAAGAAATTTAACATGATGTTCAGAGTTGGAATCGGTCCTGAAGATGAAGAAGCATATCTCAGACCTGAGACATGTCAATCAATATTTGTGGATTTTCCAAGATTATTCAAAACTATGCGTGGAAAACTTCCATTAGGAATTGCTCAGGTAGGAAAGAGTTTTAGAAATGAGATCGCACCAAGACAAAGTCTTTTGCGACTAAGAGAATTTTATCAAGCAGAGATAGAGGTTTTTTGTAATCCAGGAAAATTAAATGAATTAGATAAATTTTCAGAGATCGAGAATACTACAATACGAATTCAAATTTCAGATGAAATTCAAGTCATGACATGTAAAGAAGCAGTAGACAAAGGAGTAATTCCAAACAAATTTGTTGCATACTATCTTGGTTTGTTAACTGAATTTTATGAAAAAACAGGAATCGATATGAGTAAAAGTAGATTTAGAAAGCTTGGAGAAAAAGAAAAAGCATTCTATGCAGATGTTGCATTTGATTTTGAGGTCAATACAACTATCGGGTGGTTAGAACTAGTGGCGTGTAACTATAGAACAGATTATGATTTATCAAGTCATGCAAAAAAGAGTAAAGAAAAATTTGAGGTTATGGATAATGATGAGAAAGTTTTACCTCATGTATTTGAAATTTCAATGGGTATTGATAGAAGTCTTTACACAATTTTAGAACATTCGCTAAAAGAAGACAAAGAAAATGAAAGAATGGTTTTATCAATTAAACCATATCTAGCTCCAACACACGTAGGAGTTTTATCATTGGTGAAAAAAGATGGATTGTCTGAGAAAACAGATGAGATTTACCGGCTAATTAGAACAAAATTTGATTCATTTTTGGATCACTCCGGTGCAATTGGACGTAGATATAGAAGATTAGACGAGATTGGAGCGCCATTTGCAATAACGGTAGATCATCAAACAAAAGAGGATAACACAGTTACAATTCGTAGAAGAGATGACATGGCTCAGAATCGAGTTAATATTTCAGAATTAGAGTCAATTCTTGCTAGAGAGACAGCATATCCATAAGATATTTCTTCTAAGATAATGGTGAGATTTTATGAAATTAGCAATTGTAATTCCAACATATAATGAAGCCGAGACTATTCCCAGTTTAATCAAAGAATTATTTGAAAAAATTAAACATCTTGTTGAAAAATTAGATATTCTGATTATTGACGATTCTTCTCCAGACGGAACTGCAGATATAGTAAGAGGACTAGTAGAAAAATATGAAAAAATCACAGTGATTCAGAGACCAAAAAAAATGGGATTAGGCGCAGCGTACAAAGAGGGATTTAGGCATGTTTTAGAAAAATTTGATTCAGAGTTAGTTGTCCAAATGGATGCAGATCATTCGCACAGACCTACTGAAATTCCAAATATGCTAGAAAAAATAAAAAATTTTGATTTTTTGATCGCAAGTAGACATGTTAGTGGATCAAATATCATAGGATGGGGAATCGGAAGAAAAGCAACTCATTCTGTTGCAGGCACAATTGCAAGATTGTGTGCAAAAATAGAGATTAAAGATTCAACTAGCGGATTTAGAATGTTCAAGAAAAAAACACTAGAAAAAATTGATTTTGAAAAGATACGTTCAGACGGTTTTGCATTTCAAATTGAAGTATTATATCAATTAAAACAATTAGGCATGAAAGGATTGGAAGTACCTACAGTTTTTGTAAATAGAACAGAAGGAAGCTCAAAAATGGGAAGCAGCGAGATGATGCAGTTTATCACAATGTGCATTAGTTACATAGGTAGAAAATAAAGAAAGAAAGCTAACTACTCAAAAGTTGATGTCGATGTTGTTTGTTGATATTCTTGAGTTGGAAGCTCGAGTGAAGGTACTGATGGGAACTTGTCACCGATTTGTTGCTCTGCAACTGCGGATGCTTCTTGAAGAATTTTATTGGTTTCTTCACTAGATGCATCTGATTCCATGTTAAATGAATCACCGGAGATCGAGTCGACCATTAGTCCATTTAATGTCTGAGTCATTGAGTTCAATTCCGAATCTGCTTCTGGCATGAATTTACCTAATGATGATTGTAGGCTCTTCATTGTTCCCATTGCAGGTCCAATTGCAACCATTGCATCACCGAGGTCATGAATTGTTGAGAGTCTTAATTGAACTTGTTCCAAAGACATTCTTGCACCACCAAGCATTTTTTTTACTTTTCTAACTTCTGCTAGTTCATTTGATAAAACAGTGCTTGCACTTTTATCATGATTTTGAACTGCTGTGACTACACGTTGGAATAATTGTTGATCTCGTTGTTCGAGTTTTCCTAACATGCTATCCATCTTAGAAGTTTGTGCCTGTAATTTATTTACAGCATTCTGTATTCTTGGTTTCAATG
>CALBOT010000089.1 GCA_937896695.1 uncultured Candidatus Nitrosopelagicus sp.
TCGATTTGTCACACCATGTCAGCCCCCGCCGCAGCCGAATTTGGCGATTTGGGATGATTATGCTTGCAAAAAAATACCCTATACATGATGCAGATGTGGTAATTCCCGTACCTGATTCTGCAAGACCTGCTGCATTAGGATTTGCTCAAGAACTTGGAATACAATTTGATGAAGGATTGTTAAAAGATCGTTATAGTAAGAAAGGTCCGTTACGAAGTTTTATTGAACCACATCAAAGTGACAGAGTAGAAATTAATCGATGGATTATACCAATTCGTGAAGTCATAGAAGATAAACACATCATAGTTATTGATGACAGTTTGGTTCGAGGTACTAGTTCTAAAGCAATCATAAAGGCATTGCGTCGTTCTGGTGCTAGAAAAATAAGCATGATGGTTACATACCCTCCAATAAAATTCCCATGTTATGCAGGAATTGATTTCCCGTCACAAGAAGAACTTGCAACATTTGACGGTGGAAAAGATTTGAATGAAAAAGAAATGATTGAAAAAGTTCGCAATGATATTGGTGCAGACTTTTTGGGTTACAATGATGCAGAAAACCTTGCTAATGCTGTTGGAATTCCAAAAGATTCTATGTGTTTCACATGTGCGACAGGAAACTATGCTCCTCTAGGAATTACCCCAAATTTTAATAAGATGAAACAGATGAAAAGTGTCTGATGGAAACTGCATACGTTTTAGTTCAATGTAAAATTGCACATGAAATGGAAGTACTAAAAGCATTGTTAGAAATTGATTTAGTTAAAGAAGCAAAAGGTACATTTGGTTATTATGACATATTTACAAAAATTCAAGGTGACAACTCTTCTGAAATTGAAAATGTTATTACTAAAAAAATCCGTAATATTGAAAATGTCACTGCTACTACAACGTTGTCTATTATCCCAGAACAGGATTTTGAAAAATGAGTAAAGAAACACGTTCCATTGATAAGAAAGGATTTTCAAATAAATTCTTTGAAGAATTGGATAAAGAACATGATAATGCAAAGGAATTTGCAAAACGTCAAAAAGAATTAAAAGAAAAAAAGAAAAAATATCTTTGATTTTGGTTCTTTTATACTGATTTTACAAGTAATTTACAGCCAGATTGGGGTGATTTTCCTTCTGCAAGTAGGCTCAATCGCCACAATCTTGGTTTTTGAGGTTATATACTATTTTTGTAATAATATGGCATGAAATTAAGATGTACTTCTTGTGCACATTTTTGCTGTGATGCAAAAAAATGCAGCTGTAACTGTCACAAAAAATCATTTACTAGGACAAATTATGTCTTCCAAATGTAATGAATGTTCTAAAAAAATCAAGAATGTAAAAACACTGATCTAAGTTGATAAACTAGTATTCTTGACTCTGTGATGTGACTACAGTAAGAAAAATCTATTATTCTAGTTTTTCATTTGTTTTTTAATGGCAAATAAAATTCCAATTTTTGGAGGAATTGCAGCTGCTGCAGGAATTACTGTATTTGTATTATTTTTCACTCCTGCTGGAATCGCGCAAGAAGAATATTCATTGTCTGTTGATCCGACAAAAGAAAAACAAAGTTTGTTTATTATGGCACGTGTTTCTTTAGAAAACACAGGTAGTAAACCTCTAACAAATGTTGAACTAAATTTTGGTGATGGTGATAAAATATATCTTGGAACCTTAAAACCTGGACAATCAGAAATTATTTCTCCACCTCAAGGTAATTCTTTACAGTATGTGATTGTAACTTCTAACGAAGGAGTTTATGTTAGCAAGGTTTATCGTGAACCAATTGCAATGCCTGGTATGATGGGGTCTTAGATGATTTATGAAATTTCTTAATTCTGGTAAAGTAAAAGACGTCTATGACATGGGTGATGATACATTACTCTTCAATTTTAGCAATCGTGTATCTGCATATGATGTAAAATTCAATGATGAAATTCCTCAAAAAGGTAAAGTACTATGCAAATTTGCAAAATTTTGGTTTGAGCAATTAGACGTTGATAATCATTTTGTGAAATCACATTCTGATACTGAAATAATTGTTAAAAAAATGGAAATGTTGCCAATTGAATGTGTAGTTCGTGGTTATTTCTATGGTAGTTTAGTTAACAGATACAATTCGGGAACTACAACTTTACCTAGAAAAATAGACACTACGCTTGCAGCAAAACTTCCTGCGCCTTTATTTGATCCTACAACAAAGTCTGAACATGACATTCCTATAACAAAAGATGAAGCAATTAATCAAAATCTTGTCACGTTAGAAGATTATGAGTGGTTATCTGAAAAAACTATTCAAATTTACAATAAAATGGCACAAATTGCTGACTCTGCTGGATTCATTTTGGCGGATTTGAAGCTTGAATTTGGTAGATTAAACGGTAAAATCACTCTAGGGGATTCTATTGGCCCTGATGAATATCGTTTGTGGCCAAAATCATCTTACAGTCCTGGTAAAACCCAAGAAGCGTATGACAAACAACTTCTTCGTGACTGGTTAACTGAAAATGGATATCAAAAACAGTTTGAAAATTCAAGAACAATGGGGCAAGAACCCGTTGCACCTGCAATTCCGCAGGAAATAATTCAAAAAATGACTGATAGATACATTGCCGCATACGAGCGCACTACTAACCAGTCGTTTTAACTCGATTTTCAAATTCCACATTTTCCTAAAATCTTCTCATTTTGACCCTCTTCCACTATTTTATGGATTTTTTCCAAAAATCCTTGATTTTTTCACCCCTACTGATTTTTTTGTAACTTTATCAAAAAGTTTGATACCACTACGAGAAATATAGTAAATGTTACAAAAATATTGATACCACTACTAAAAATATACAGTCAGCTACTACATTTTTAGTTGCATAAAAAAAATAACGGATTTGGACAAAAAATACTGATACAGATAACTTTTAGCTAAGATCTTTAGAAAAAACTACATGTCAACAATACTCGAAAAACCAATATCGGTGAATCGTACACTTGCAACAAGTCTGGAACATGCAAAAGCTATCGAGGACCCCGCACGAGCAAAAATTCTGCAACTACTATATCGAAAACATCTTAATGCAGAACAAATCACAGCACAATTGAAAAAAACTGGATTCAAAAAGGCTTTGACAACAACGAGACATCATCTGGAGATTCTCAAAGAAGCTGAATTGATTGAGGTTGTGAAAATTGAAGAAAAGCGTGGTGCCATGATAAAATATTACGGTACATCGATAAAGTTACTCGACTATCAAACCCCAAAAGACTTTGAGAAAAAATACTCGACAGTCATAAAGTCAACGTCTAAGCATATTGAACAACTTCTAGATGTACTTTCAAAAAAGACTGGTAAGACTAAAACTTCTCAAAACAAACAGGAATATAGTCAGTACTTGATGATGGAGATTGTAAATCGTGCAGTCACAACAGTCTTTGAAAAAAGACACTGATTACAATACTTCTATGATCATCTTACCCTTGGTTTGTGGGTTTTGAAGGAGATGGACAAAGTCTCTAGGCATGTCACTGGATGCCTTGTCGCAATTGATAGCGATAGTACGGGAACACGTGAATGCGCTCTTACGTAGTACTATATCGCTTACATGTTTTAGCGTAAGCTTTTCTGAACCCTGGCCTTGAACTTTAAATGTAAATTTCCCCGCTTTGATTGTAAATTTGATTTTTGACTCTGGATTCTGAATTTTCATCTTCATTTTTTCAGGCAAATCCATACATGATATGCCTGAATTCACTCCTACGATGCAATCTCCTTGTGCTGTAAGACTATCATCCTTAGTAATTTCCAAAGTTTTTTCATGTAATGATAATACTTCTTTATGACCTGTGAATGGAATGGTTATTTTCATGATAATTTGAAATTTTTGAGACATAAATATTCAAGTTGTAATATTTTAGTATGGATTCAAAGGCTGAGAATCTTCTAAATGGTAAAAATTTGGTATTTTTAGCCACTTCTATGTCTGATGGTGCCCCTCAAGTCACTCCTGTTTGGGGAAACTTTGAAAATTCCCATATTTTGATTAATACTGCGGAAGGCCGTTTGAAACACAAAAATATTCTTCGTGATCCTAGGGTTGCAATTTCTGTGGTTGATTCAAAAAACCCATTGGATATGACATCAATTAGAGGCAAAGTAACTGAAATTTTGCCTGATTATGATTACAAACATGCTGATTTTTTAACAAAACAGTATATGGGTAAAGAAAAATATCCTTTCAAACGTCCTGATGAAAAACGAATCATATTGAAAATTGAACCTGAAAAAATATTTGTCCTTCCTGAATTGGCCATGAACGACGAGTAACAAAAAACAATATTTCTAAATTCGAATTTAGAAATATTACTTATCTAAACACGTAGATTTTAACATGTTTTACGCCTATTTTTATTAACTGTAACAATGAATCCGAATGAAACTATGTAGTTTTCTCCAAACTCATTATCATTAGTATCAAACATTTCATATTTTTTGACTGCAGAAATTATTGTTATTTGTGTTATTTTTTTAATATTTCTAGTCATTTTAGGGGGGTTTAGCTTCTGTGAGTAACTCGGACTAACATGGTATGTTGTAATGGGTAATGGTGGTGTTTTGACCCTTGGTTTACATATTTACGAATAAACGTTCAACCCCCCCTATTTTTTGCCATTTTTGAAAATATGGTCTATTCGTAAAATGTAGATGATGTCAGGGGGGTTTAGCTTTTACGAACAAATTGATTTTTTATGATTAAAACGTCTTGATCAAAAACCTATTTGTTTTTTCACTCATTTCTATAATTTCTTCTAAAGCTTTGAAGAAAGATGGTTGATTTAGCTGTTCTGGTTTGTCTAAAACAATGAAAACCCCCACCTTTTTCTTTCCATCTTCGTCTAAAAATTTACCAATTGCTTTGATTGAATAGCAAAAATCATCTATTTTTTTCTTAAAGTTCTCTTGTTCTGCATCATTTAACTCTCTAAACCTAATCAATTGTTTTGTTTTCATATCTATTTTAATTCCAATAACAAGTATGTTTTCCTGGCCTTTCGGTTCAAACACTTCTGTATCATTCCCTAGTCCATCTGAGTTATTGATTATGATCTTGAATGTTGCATCATCTGATTTCCCTTGTTTGAAGTCATAGTTTTCATGTATTAACCATCTTTCAACATTATCTCTAAGACGTGACATGAGGGACAAAACTATTGGTGCTATAACTAGTTTAACACGTTCAGATTAAGAATATTTCTAAACTCGAATTTAGAAACATTTACACATTTACGTTAAATTCTTGTTCGAAACTTCCTGTAGAAAATATTGCAAGATTTAGGATTATGTTAATCATTGTAAGTCCTACTCCAACCATCAAACATCTTTTAGCTTTTTGTGGATCATCCCTTCTAATTGCAAAGTATGAGATTATTCCCCCGATTAGTCCAACAAAAATTGGCAACAAATACCACCAACGAGAACGAATTCTTTCTGAATACATTGTAATCGTTGAAAATAGTTCTCCTATTTACTTTTTGCAAGTTTTTTCTGAATTTGTGTTATCTCTATTTCTACAGTCTCTAAAGGATCTTCTGTCACATTTCGTTTTATGGAAAACATCTTTGGTTTTTCAAAGTCTTCTGTACAATCGGGACATGCATAAACCAATACTCTATGTTCATTTGGTGCTTTTGGATTCGATAGTCTTGGATAATAAACTAGTCTTGAACCACAATCAACACAATATCTGTTGGCTCTTCTAGTTCTGGCCAATGTAACACTCCTGCATATTTACTATAATAGATCCGATATTAGATCGCTCCTGTCTAACGTTCTAAACTAACAACGTGCAAAAAAATGATCTAAAAACATGTGAAAATGAAAAAGGCGCCGTGTATCAGATTTGAACTGATGACCAATCGATTAACAGTCGAACGCTCTACCAGGCTGAGCTAACGCGGCATTAGTTTTTTCCTAGTAAAATGCGATTTAATCCTTCCGACGAATTAATCTGGATTGAATTTTGTGAAAAAAGCAGCTATTTGATCAGAATGTTTTTCCACAATCCCTACAATCTCCATATGTTCTTCGGCACTTGGTTCTCTTTTGTGATACACTTGAAATGCACTTAATGCTGACCCAACCATCTCCCCAACAAAAAAACCACACAAAAAGTCTCCAGTATTTTCGCATTTCCAAACATCACCAATTCTAGGTGATGCACCTGCACTTTTGTATAATTCTAGTGTCTCTGAAACTAATTTTTCAGTTTGTTCTTTGAAATCGTTATCTAAGGCCAATTATCTTAAAATTAATTCTCTATGCCCTTCTTCTTTTCGAATTTATAGACTCCGTCTAAAAATACTCGATGATCTTTATTTTTTACTCTTGAACCATTTTCAATTTCTGCTGCTGTCTGTGAAACATCTGTTAACACATGACCGGTAATTATTACATCATCGCCTTTTGGAACTACTTTTGTATCTCCCCAAATCTTTGTTTTTCTTGCTGCACGCTCACCTTGGAAGTTTTCAATTAGAACTGTCTTTCCATCGACTTTAACTGTAATTGGAAAATGTGAAAAGACAATTTTCATTTTAATTGTATAACCTTCGACTACTCCTTCACAAAGATTTCTGATTAATGATCTTGCTGTATTCATTATTGCACGGTTTTTGTTTCTGGTACCTTGTGCTTTGAATAGAACTTTTCCCTCTATAACCTCAATTGTAACTGGTATTTTTTTAAAACTTTTCCATGTTTTGCCTAATGGTCCTTGAACTGTTATCATTGGTTTGTTGTATGTAACAGTAACCCCTTCTGGAATTTCTAATTCGGTTGCTAATTTATCCACTAACTCAGTAGACATATCCTATCAAAAATCCTCCTAGTCCTTTATTTGATGCTTCATGATGTGACATCACACCTTGGTTTGTTGTAACAATCAACATTCCTCTATTGAATGAAGGAAGATATTGTTTTTCCCATTCTAGGTATTCATCTTTTTTTACTTTAAATCTTGGACTAATGGCTCCACATTTTGTAATTTTTGCCATTAAATCAATTTTGTATTTTCCGCCTCTGTTATCTTCAGTTCTTTCATAATCTTTTATGTATCCATCTTTTTTCAATGTGTCTAAAACGTTTGTACCAATTTTTGATGTTGGAAGTACAGTACATTCTCCTTTTCTTCGAGATTCTGTATTGTAAATTGTTACAAACAAATTTGCTAGTACGTTCATTGCTGGCATATCATATCACCTTAATTTTTTAAATCCTAGGGAAGTTGCTACTTCTCTGAAACATTGTCTACATAATAACAAGTCATATTTTTGAATTGATACATAACATCCGCATCTTCTACACCATCGTGCACCTCTGCCGTATCTTTTTTCATTTGTTGTGCCTGGAATACTTTGTTTTCTAGGTGTGTATCCTGTTCCTCTATCTCCATAGTTTCTGTTTTTTCCAAACATGTCTTTTTGTTTTTCAGCCATTATTCTACACTTGCTCCAAATTCTTTTGTTAGATATGCTTTTGCCTCGTCAGGGGTAATTTTATGATGTTTTCCTACACTAGCTTTATGTTTACTTCTTGTAGCAACTGAAAATCCTGGTCTTGTTAATCTTACTGTGATGTTTAGTCCTAAAATTCCAATCTTTGGGTCGTATTTTATTCCTGGAATGTCTATGTGTTCTAAAATTCCAAAAGAAACATTTCCCATATTATCAAATGAACGACTTTTAATTCTATTTCCTTTTGCTTCTAACAATCTTTTCAACAATTCTTTTGCATCGTTGCCTCTTACTGTAACTGCTGCACCAATTGGTTCTCCTTTCCTAATTCCCCAATCTCTGATTGCTTTTTTAGCTGGTCTGTCGTTTACTTTTCTGTTAGATATCTCCCCTAATGCTTTTTTAGCAATTTCTACGGCATCTCCTGATTTTCCTAGTCCCATGTTTAGGACAACTTTTTCCAATTTTATTTCTCTCATTACATTCTGTACTTCTTGTGCCATAAAATCACCTAATCTTTATCTCCGGTTCAGTTTTTCCAATTGGCATTACCAATCTTGCTGGAATTTCAATTTGTCTATCATCAAATGTAATATCTAGGCTTTTTGGAATACTGAATGTTCCTTCTTTTATCTCGTCTACTTTACCAATTTTTCCTGCGTTAACACCTTTAGTAATCAAACAATTCATTCCTTTTTCTAATTTTATTACTGATAAAATTTTGATGTCTGGTATTTGTAAAACACATGTGTCTCCAACTGATACTGGTGTTTCATCAATGAGTGTCTTTCCATCATGAAAACCAATTTGTGTTTTTCCGTTTTTAATTGTGGTTTTTGATTTTACTATTACAAATTTTTTTGTCTTTTCTGTATCGTCAATTTCAATTGGTTTTAGCAGTGTCCCATTTTGAGGTACTAGTCTGTATGTTTTGTTTGCACCTTCTAATTCAATAACATCCATTAATCCTGCGCCATGATGTAATGATTTTCTAACTACGCCATCTACTTTTATTTTGCCTGCATAGATTACTGATTTTGCTTCTCTAAGGCTGGTGACAGTTTTGATAGTATCTCTTAGAAATACTGCTATTGGTATTGATGCATGTTTTGATTGAGCTCCTGGTTTGACTGTGAGCACAAATCTTTTGTCCTTTCTGGTAATTCCCCAGAAAAGTGGTGCCATCTGTCTTTTGAGTTTCTTACTACCTGCAATTTTTACCATTATTATTCACTATCTCCTTTTTTTGTTTTTGTTTCTTTTTTTGTATCTTTCTTTTCTTCTTTCACTTTTTCTTGTTTTGTTTCAGTTTTTGGTTTATCCTCTGCTCTTGCAGCGGTTGCTTTCTTTCCTTCTAACTTGTTCATTCTCCATTTATCTCCTGAATCTAAACCTGTCAAAACAATATTTGTTGTATGAACATAAACATCAAATTTTTCGCCTTTGAGTTTTTCTTTTTTTACTCCTTCTATGTTTACCCCTCTGTCTGCAACTGATATTTTAGTAACTTTTCCATCAACTCCTGCAAATTCGCCTCGAATTATGCTTGCAGTATCGCCTTCTTTGATTCGTGCGCTACGTTTACCATATTTTTTTCTTAAATCTTTTGAAAGTGCACATGATAGTTGTTTACTAGCTGTTTGCATTGCTGCATAGTAAATTTGCTGGTTTCTTGTTTTCCTTGGAAGTGATGATTTATTCATTTTATACCACCATTTTTGCCAAATTTGCTACTCTTGGCCATTTTTCTGTAACTTCTGATGCAACTGGACCTTTGATGTCTGTTCCTTTCATTTCGCCTTCAGGTGTGATTAATACTCCTGCATTGTCTTCGAATTGAACTCGAACTCCGTTTGGTCTATGTACTGCATATTTTTGTCTAATTATAACTGCGCCGTGAATTTGTTTTCTTAATTCTGCTGGTCCTTTTTTAACTACAACATTACAAAAGTCGCCTACAGATGCTGCAGGAAGTCTTGATGTTCTTGTTTTGTGTTGATGTACATTTACAATTTCAATAATTTTTGCACCTGAATTATCTGCACAAGTAATTCTTGCACCTACTGGTATTGATCTTGTAATGTATGGTTTGAAGTCTTCTACTCCTTTACCACCTTTACTACGTGCTCCGCCCATTATTCTTTAACCTCCACTACAACAAAAGATACAGATTTTGCTATTGGTCTGCATTCTGCAGCAACCACTGTGTCTCCTTCATTAACTTGCAAGTTTGATGGTACATGTGCATGTATTCTACTGGTACTCCTTCCATATCTCTTGAATTTACTAAAGTAAACTGGAGCTTCTTTTTGCAGTACGACTGTATCCTTTCCTCTTGATTTTACAACTTTACCTTCAAATAATTTTCCACGTACTGGAAGTGTACCGTTAAATGGATTTTTTTTATCTCCTTCTTTTGGTTCTTCTTTAGGTGCTTTTACTTTAATTCCAATATTTCGGGTCATGCTAACATCTCCAATCTTTCATGTGGTCTTTTACTTAATTTAGTAGAATTTGTTTTGATTATTCCTTTGCCATTACTTAACTGACATATGTTTTTTGGAATA
>CALBOT010000090.1 GCA_937896695.1 uncultured Candidatus Nitrosopelagicus sp.
TTCAATTGGAAATGCATTGGCTGCAAAACTTGACCAAAAAAATACACATATTTTCACAGTAATGGGTGATGGTGAAAGTGACGAGGGTCAGGTTTGGGAAGCTGCAATGACTGCTGCTAAGTATAATGTTGATAATTTGACACTAATTCTTGATAGAAATTTTATACAACAAGATTCTTACACTGAAAAAATAATGCCACTTGATGAATCACTTGAAGGTGATGAACTTTCTGAAATGTGGAAAGATGCTAGCAGATGGAAAACCGGTGACAAGTGGCGTTCTTTTGGTTGGAATGTAATCGAAGTTGATGGTCATAGAATTGAACAAGTTTCTGATGCACTTACTAGAGCAAAATCTGTTAAAGGAATGCCATCAATCATTATAGCCAGAACAATAAAGGGAAAAGCAGTTGAACATATGGAAGATAATCCGCAATGGCATGGAAAAGCTCCAAATCCTGCACTTGTTCCTGTAATTAATCAAGAATTAGATTCTCAATTTATGATTGCGCCATCTATAATTGCAGGTGATATGACCAATCTAGAAAATGAAATTAAACGATGTGATGATGGACGAGCTGATTACATACATCTGGATGTAATGGATGGTCAATTTGTTCCAAATTCTACTTTTGATTATACAAAAATTAAAGAGCTAAGACCTCTAACATTAATCCCGTTTGATACACATCTTATGATTAATGAACCTGTCCGACAAATTCAAAATTACATTGATGCTGGAAGTGATATTGTAACTGTACATGCAGAAGTTTGTGACGAATCAAGTTTTGGAGAAATACATGATTTACTAAAATCAAATAAAGTTGGTGTTGGATTGGCAATAAATCCTGATACATCTATGCCTGATTGGAGTAAAAAATTCATTTCTTCACTTGATCAAATTATAGTCATGTCTGTAGTTCCTGGAAAATCAGGCCAAAAATATATTGAAAATACACATGAAAAAACAAAGAATCTTTTGGTTAATTTGAAAGAAAATGGTTTCACTGGTTACATAGAAGCTGATGGTGGAGTAACTCTAGATAATATTGGTCACTGTTTTGCAGATGGTGCACGTGCATTTGTTGGTGGTAGTGCCATAATTGGTCAAACGGATGTTCGATTAGTAATAAAGGAATTCAGAAATCAAGTATTGAGAACTAGAAGAAAATTATTAATTCAAAAAGCAAATGAACTTGGAGGTATTGAATTGGTCAATAAATGGATTGACTTGCATGTTATAGGCAAGAAAAAAGATGAATTGCAACAAATTGCAATGGAGCTTGGATATCAATGACTGATGAATTTGGTGATATGCGTACTGCATATGGAAAAGCACTAACTGAATTAGGTGAACAAGACAAAAATATTGTTGTTTTAGGTGCAGATACTACTGATTCATTAAAAACATCTGGTTTTGGAAAAAATTTTCCTGATAGATTCTTTAATGTGGGAATTGCTGAGGCAAATTTAGTATCTGTTGCTGCAGGATTAGCTTATTCTGGAAAAACATCATTTGCAAGTACGTATGCAATATTCTTGCCAGGTAGATGTGTTGATCAAATAAGAAATTCAATTGCATATCCTTCAAGAGGAGAAAAAAAAGGCTTGAATGTTAAATTAGTAACTTCTCATGGTGGACTGTCTGTGGGACCTGATGGTGGTTCCCATCAAACAATTGAAGATATTGCAATTATGCGTGTCATCCCAAACATGAAAGTTCTAATTCCTGCTGATGCTGTGGCTGTATCGAAATTAACAA
>CALBOT010000091.1 GCA_937896695.1 uncultured Candidatus Nitrosopelagicus sp.
GTCTTCAACCAATTTTCCATTGATATAGAATTTTAGTGAATAATCCTCATTATTACAAAACTGTCTTCCATCAGGGAAAACAAAACAATTTTCGTCAACACCAACACTCATTGAATTGAATAAAAATTCTAGTTCTACTCCTGTAGAATGTCTGTGTATTGTATCGCCATCTTGATTTTCAAAGTGAATCCATGGTGTTTTTACCTGATAATTTGGTGTTGAAAAGTCAAATTTATCGCCAAATATGCTGACTAATAGAGATGCATGAATATGCTCATCTCCCAATTTTCCAGCATTTTCTGGGGCTCCTGGGACATTGTTTGTTGAAGTAACAAACTCAAAACAGGCAAATGCAACAATAACTCCAATAGCAGATAAAATTCCTAATGCTTTTAGATTTCTACTTCGGTATTGGGCTGTTCTTTTAGCTGCAAATCCTTCACGTTCTTCTTCTCTCTTTTCACGTCTATTTTTGCCCATTGTTGATTCCAAATTTATCAGACAAATAAATCAATATCGTTTATAGTATCTACGAATCTATGCCTGTATAATGACCATATTTACTGAGATAATCGAAGGTAAAAGACCTGGTTTCATTATTTTTGAAGATGAAAATCATGTTGCAATTTTAGATAAATATCCAATAGATACGGGACATTCGTTAGTTATACCAAAAAAACCGTATGAAAAGATAACTGATATGTCAAAAGATCAAGTTGCTGAATTATTCTCGCTTGTACCTCAAATTGCAAATGCAATTCTCAAAGCTACTGGTGCAGTCGCATTTAGCATTGCCCAAAATAATGGCAAAGAGGCAAAACAAATAATTCCTCATGTACATATTCACATAATTCCACGTTATGCCGATAAAGCTACAATGTGGACAAAAAGACAAATTCCGACAGACGATGAACTCTCAAATCTTAAGGAAAAAATACAAAATTCATTTTAGCTACGATTTGGATTATAACGAAGTATTGCAGCTATATTTCCTAAACTGCCTAGCATAATTCCATGTTCTGTTTTACCCGATACGACTTCTACCTTTGTACCTGTTTGAGACGCAATTAGTGCAACAAAATCAATAAGATCTTGATCAGTTATCTCAAAGTCCATTGCTTTGCATTCTGGACATCCTTGACTCTTCATCTCTGTTTTTCTTGCAATTCTTTTTCCTCGTTCAATAATTTCTTCTTCTATGTGTGAGCATCTTTTACATTTTTTTTCTATTCTGCTCATATTGATGTCATCAGAAATTACCACCATTCCTGCAATATTATTTTTCAACATTTCAATTACTTCTTTTAGGCCATAACTTCCTAAACCTGAATTTGTATTAATTTCTTGGAAAAGTTTCTCAATAATTTTTTTCTCCTCCACCATTCTGAAATTTGAGAGAATGTCTGAACATTTTGAAAATGCTTCTCTTATTCCTTCTGCACCTGAATATGATGCATCAATTGTTGCAATAATGTTGTTTTGTAATCTATATTCTAAATATTCATTTTTAATAAAATCCTCCTTTGTAGGACCTGGTCCGGAAACAATCAATCCTTTTACTTTGTAAATGTCAATAAAATATTCTCTGGTGATATGTGCAACTCTATTAAAATAATATTGTAACTCCATTTCTCTCAATTTTTGAAATCTTTTTGCAGATTGTCCACCTTGTCTGTGTTTACCAGCGACTCCTGAACCTGTTTCTTTCAAAACTTCTAGTTTATCTCCATGAAGCAATCCCCATCCTGCATCTTTTGCATCTATTGCTAACAATCCAATTATGTTATCATCTTGTAACATATCTTTCAAAATATCAGTATGAAAATGATCATCACATCGGTATAGCGATGTGGTTAAATCTTTAGGTGGTTCAATTTCATAAATTTTTACAACTTCACTTCCAGGAGGACCGCCTCCTTC
>CALBOT010000092.1 GCA_937896695.1 uncultured Candidatus Nitrosopelagicus sp.
TCAGCACTTGCGAGAAGGGCAAGCAGGCAGAGCAGGCCCTGGAGATCTTCAAGGCAATGAAGCTGCAACGGTATGCACGCAGACTGTTCCGCCCAGATGGTGAGTACTTGCGACAGATCTTCTGATGCTCTGGAACTGCATTGGCAGCGTTCTGAAATTGCGCCGTATGCTATCCGTTTCATGCACCCACAGGCACGCTGGTGGGCAACGTTGAACATATTCTACCGCACCAGGACTATATCGCGTCTGAGTCGAATGAGTTCATCTCCCCAGTAACCATAAGCAGCGCTGCCGTTGCGTCCACACGGCACGGGATCCCGACCGATGGGAGATCTCGGCTGCTTCGGAATGTGAAACAAGAAATGGTGTTGCATGGTCTAATCGTACAGGATTTGATAATACTAATCTTTCATGGAATACCGCAGATGCTCATAGTAGTGGATCATCAATAGGATTAGAAGTAACTATAGGAGGCGGTACTTGGATTACTGGTTCTGGTTTTGAAGCTTCACAATCATTTAATTATCAATCTATAGACGTTCGAATGGATGTCTCTGATATATTTGAAAACTTTTATGAAAATTCACTTGATCCTGCAACTGGAATACCTAACAATGGATTAATAGTAAAACTTCCATATGAAACAGAAACTACTGGTAATGAAAATTTTAACTTGAAATTCTTTTCAAGAGATACTCATACAATTTTTGCACCTAGATTAGAAGTTGTATGGAATGACGCAAGCTTTACAGGCGCATCTGATACAACAGTAGTTCATCAAACTAATGATGGCGGACCAATAGTATATTTTAAAAATATAGAAGAAAAATATCCAGAAGGTTCTGTAGTTCAATTTAGATTAGGAGCAAGATCTAAATTTCCTACAAAAACATATACAACATCATCATTCTTTTTAGCATCTACCCAAAGATTAACTAATACAAGTTCATATGCAGTATGCGATGCAGTAACAAATGAAACATTATTAGATTATGATGATATATATACAAGAATTAGTCATGATTCAAACGGAAGTTTTTTCAACTATAGAATGAATGCATTAAGTCCAGAAAGATATTATAAATTTAAAATCAGATCAAAATATACAGATGGAACAGTAAAATATTTTGATAATGGTTATTATTTTAAAGTGGTAAGATAAAATGGCAACAACACAATTTAGAAAACCAACTAAAGCAGCAGTTAATGAACGAGTTGCAACAGATGATCAAATATTCAAAAAATTGAATAAAACGATTAATGGTCTTGATAAGCCTGTTGGTATGAAAGCTACAATACAAAAATTTCCAGAAGCAGTTAAACGTGATGGAACTGTTGCACAATCAGATGAAGATATTAAATTGATTGAAGGCATACCAATGAGGACACCGCGTGGTGTATTAGAATATCGAGAAGAAAAAGAAGCAGAAAACTTTCCAATCAAAGTACCATTAGAAACAACAAAATTTGAAGCTGAATCTTTTTATGCTGCAATTCATGAAAACTTTGAGCATTTTCTTCAAGGATTTGATCAACGTCCATTAGTTACACCAAATATAACAGTAACAGCTGGACCAACTATGGTACGAGAAGAAGTTGTAATATCAGGAGCTGATCCAAGTTCTATAAGTAGAGATGACGATGATGAAGAAATAAATTTAAAAACAGCATCAGAAGAATTTGGTGAAAGCTATAGAGTTATAACAGAAATTAATTCGGCTGGAGATTTAACAGGCGTAGTTGCAGATCAAATGCATGTTGTATGGAAAGGTATTAGATATCGATTCTATAACGGATTTGATGATGGAGGTAATGTGATTGATGGCGATTTTGTTCATACTACTGAGGTATCTAATGGAGGAAAAAGTCCTCAATCAACTGCTAAAAAGAATCCAGGTCCTATTAGAGGATTGACAAATACATTTGCAGGACGAAATTTAGAAGTATTTTTAAAAGAACGTGATTTACAATACACAGATATTGAAGTAGTTCCAGCAGCTGAAAAACGTAGTTTTACACCAATCCAAGAATTAGTTAGAAGAGATGTATGGGATGATATTGAATGGAAACGAAACGCTGAAAAAGATGGAATGATTTATAATAAAAATACAGTAATTATAGATGATGTAGAATATGAACCAGGTGATATAATGCAACCAATGGAAGAGACAGAATCTAGACAGGGCCTTAGAGCATTCCTACCATCAATACATGAACGATGGACAGAATATCATACACATGAAGTTGGTAAACCAGCTCATAGAGCTCAAATCTATAGACCGGATGCAGATGAAATTCGAAACAAAGTTTATGAAGGAAGAGCAATAAGAGGATATTCATCAGGCGATTCAGTTGGATATTTTATGTTAATGGAAGGTGAATGTTATAAAATTGGAGGTGGCGGAGTTTGGTATAAAGCAATGGTAGATAGACTTCCACCGCCAAATAACGCGAAAGGAGAAAATAATTATTCAGAATATCATGATAGATCATATATTGCAATGGATTGGTCAGAATTAAGAGCCCTAGGAACGCCAGGAAATAAACCAGTTAAAAGAGAAAAAGACCCAGATGCAAGAATAATATTAGGTGAACATTATAATGGTTCTGGGTGGAACGTAAGTATAGGAGTAGGAGCTCATCATTACTATCTAAAAGGTCGTTTTGGTAGAAGCGGATTTCAAGGGACTAGATCTTATAGAGATCTATTTAGACCGCCGAATGCAACCGAACATCGAAACTGGAACTTCAATGGATTATCTTATATAGAAGTTCCTGAAAGCTTACAAATTACATTTTATAGAGATTATCTAGGTGGTAGATATCGAGCTGAAGGACCAACATATAAAGGACCAGTCACAAAAAATCTACCAAGTCCTCAAAATGATAAATTTAATTATGCTGTCGTTAGCTTTGCTCCTGACGGTATTGATTCACCAGCTGGATACAGAGGAACAACAGAGGTTAAACGATATTTTACTGGAGATTCATTTTATAAAAAACCACATTTAGCTCGATATAATCAATTATTTGAATAGGTAAAAAATGTCATTAGAAAATTATATAAATAAATTAAACATTATTTCATCTACAAGACCAGTAGATGCAGTCCAGTTACGAGCTGAAGATCGCGATGTTATCAATCATGAAACTGTTGAAATTACAAATTTTGATGATCCTGCATTAGATGAAGTTATTGAATTACATGTTTATGACACCATTGGAAGTTATGTTACAAGCGATCATATATCCGATCATTGGAAACATTTTGCAAACGAAGACAGTTTTGTTCAATACGATATCTACAAAAATTTAACAGATTTAGGTATTACTCAAGGATCGTTTAAATTTGTTCTTAACTTTCATAGAACATTAGTTGGAGATTCAAATAATTCCAATCTTTTTATAAAAGAAATATCACCTGATAGATCAGAAATATTAGTTAAAATAGGCGACGATCATATTAAATCAGCTGAAAAGGATACTTCGAATACAAAAGCATTAGAGTTAACAACTCATGATCAATTATCTTTATTTGAAAAACGTAGGCCTGAATTATGTAATGATGATGGTTTTATTCATTTAATGTTCTTGAATTTAGGTAATAACAGATTAATACAATTTGTTAATTATAAATATCTTTTTGAAATGGAAGAGTTATACATTAAATTGTATCAACCATTACCAGATTTTATAAAAGAAAAACAAAAGTTTTGGATAGTTCAGCAAATAAGGCAACCATATTCAGATAACGTTGTACTTTATAGACAACCAGTTCAAGCCCCTACTAATAATTTACGAGGACCTAATTTTGAAATTGAAACAAAATATACAAAAATTAATGAAACTAATTTTGCAAGTTGGAACGATTTATTAGGATCATCAGTTTCAACATCTCAACAAATT
>CALBOT010000093.1 GCA_937896695.1 uncultured Candidatus Nitrosopelagicus sp.
ATCTGGATCTGGATCTGGATCTGGATCTGGATCCGGATCTGGATCTGGATTGGGATCCGCCTCTTTATCTGGATCTGGATCTAGATTATTAATATTCCATGATGTTGCCTGAAATATTTCATAAGTATCTAAATTTTGAACAACGGCCTGGATATAGACCTGATCGGGCTCCCATGCATCTGATAGAGTAAATGTTCCACTAAACGTTTCTGATTCTCCAGCTGATGTTATAGATATGGGTAACTTATTATTCGCACTTCTGGTAATATATTTTCGCGCAACATTGCGGGCATATTCCCACGTATCAATTGTACTCCAATAACTCATAATACTATCTTCTGAAATAAATAGTTCTACATGCATATTGGTATTATTCACCGTGGTATCAATGCCCGAATCAATTAATAATTCCACATCATAGGTTATCTCAGTGTTTCCAGGTTCATATGCTCCTGAGATAGCTATGGAGTATGGTGTCTGATTAACAATGTAGGTCTCATATAATTGTAAAAAATCAGGATACATAGCCTCCCAATTTCCACCACCAGCCCCACCTAACGGGTACGTATATGCACCATTCCACTGGCTATGTGGTACTCCTATCACATTATACATGTCAGCTCTTATACTGTATTGCTCTTCAATACAAAAATCAGAACTATCAGGCGTAAAGTTTGGATGATGCCACTCAAGAGTGTACAAAGTATTAGGAAACTGTTTTTTTAATGTGTCTAATGCGAAACTCGAAGACGGGCAGTATGCTCACATGATACCCGTAAAATCTTCAACCCAGACCGTCTGCTGGGATCTGGATGCGGTTTCAACAATGCCTTTTAATTCATTATATGCAATTGCATCACTCCTTAGTACGTTAAATCCTTCTTTGTTCATTTGTGATTCAAGAGAAGTTGCAGCTCGTTTAATCTGTCCATAAATAATATCGTCACTTCTTTTTTTGTATTTGAAATTTATAATCAGTGTATTTCTAGCCAATTCTGCAGGAATTTTATTCTTTGATTTTTCTTTAAAATATGAAATTGAATTTTTCTTTAAGAAATTTCTTGCAATTAAAATGAAATTTGTAACATTCTGAATTGAAATTGCAGCACCCAAATTTCTATTTCTATCTATTGGATCTATTATAACAAGAGACGAATCAAATTTTCTTGGAGATTCCCCAATCATTTCATTATTTTTCATTTTTGAAATTTTTTTCAAAACATTTTCAAAACTTCCCAAATAGTAAACTAAAACTTCACATACATAACCACTAAATCCTTGTTTTGCAATTTCTGCCCCATACATTCCATTAATTTTTAAAAAACATTTGAGAATTCTAATGTCATCTTTCATTGAACCTGTTAATTTTTCACTCATAAATTCAGTATGAAATGTAGATCTATCTGCTGCACTTTTCCATTCACCTTTTTTAATATCATAACATGGTACAACATTTATTCCAACTCCGTCAATATCAGCTTCTACAAATGGATGTTCAGAATATCTTACATATGGTTTGAATTTTTTTAGAGAATCAAATCCAATCTTTTTACCAATCATTTCAAAATTTTTTTCTGAAGTTGTTTTTTTAAACTTGACAAAAATATCAATATCAATTTTTTCTGGCGTCCAAGTTTCTTTTGCATATGAACCGCCAAAATGAACTGAGACAACTGTTTTTTGTTTTTTAGCTTCTTTGTTTACAAGACCAAAAATTTGATTTGCAATTTTATCAACTTTTTTTCGTTGTGCATTATTTGGGATTGCTATTTTTTTTGATTGTTTCAAAATATCGCTTTTCATTTTGCATTAACTTCCAGTAAATCTGAATATTCTGGTCCTTTTGGGCTTAAAACGCTTTTTTTCAACTTAATTTTTGATACTATCTCGGTGCCAAAATTTGTGGTTTCATAGTCTTTAATGATGGATGAAACATCTCCGATTCTCTTTTTTACTCTAAAAATTGTCAAGTGAGGCTTGAATTTTTTATCATTTTCAAATCCTAATAATGCTAATTTTGCTTCTATCTCTTTTGCTAGTGCACCTAATTTTTCAACACCATTTTTTTGAATTCCAATCCAAATCACTCTGGGATTTTTCAAATTTGGAAATCCTCCAATACCATTTAGAGATATCTCAAATTCAGAAAAAGATATTTCATTTAACACACTTTTGACTTTTTCACATAATTCTTCATCAATTTCCCCAAGGAATTTTAATGTAAAATGAATTTGATCAATTCTTACAGGTTTGGCATTAATCTTTACATCTTCTTGAAATTTTTGAACATTGTTAAGAATTTGAATTTTAGAAATCTCGACTGCAACAAATACTCTCATACAAAATAAAACATTAGTAATTATTTATCGCTACCTTCATAGACTAGTCATTCAAAAATAATCTGTGTCAAAACTAGTTGTATGTTTAACCGGAATGCCTGGAGCTGGAAAATCCACGATTGCTTCAAAATTAAAAGAAGAAGGTTATGAAACTTTTAGTCTTGGTGATGGTGTTAGAGCAGAAGCTAAAAGACAAAATTTAGAACCTACCGGTGAAAATTTAGGAAAACTGATGTTAGAACTACGTGAAAAAAACGGACCAGGAGCTATTGCAGAATTACTTAAAGAATCAATTCAAGAATCAACTCATGATATTATAATTATTGATGGTATACGTTCCATACATGAAATTAATGTTCTGAAAAAAACTGGAAATGTGAAATTATTAGCTGTAAATGCAGCAGCTGATACAAGATTCAATTTTTTACGTGAACGTAAAAGATCTGATGATCCATTAACGAGAGAGAAATTTGAAGAACGTGATAATCGAGAAATTGGAGTTGGGTTAGAAAAAATCATTGGACTTGCTGATGAATCTATAGACAATAACAACGTCTCAATTAACCAAATGGTTGGGTCTGCAATTAAAATATTTCAAAAGTGGATTTAATATGAATCAAAAAACAACAATACAAATTTTTTGTGCAATAAATCCTTCTGAAGATCCCGATAAAGTAAAAACTGCAGTGAATAATATTTTTCCTGAAATAGAATTAGATATATCTGAAACAGAAATTAATGGGAAAACAAATAATTTTTCAATTCTATCTCAAATATCAAAATCAATACATGAAAAAAATGTTAAAAACACTTACCAGCGCATTCTTAAACGCAATAATGACGGTAACTCTACTTGGTTTTATCTAAACAAACAGGCTGCATTTGTAAATACTGTGGCGCTCTGTAGTGAGGCAAACGAATCATCTCTTGGTCCAATTAAGATAGTTTTACGCTCAAATAATATAGAACAAGCAATAGATTCCCTCACAAACTAGGTAACTAGCTATTTCTATCCATTTTGAGAGCTTTTTTTTAGCTCAGTTATGAAAAGTCGATTTTTACAGCATTTTTTATGAAAGTACAATTCATGATAATTTGTGCAGTTTTGGTGGCTGGTGGAATTTTATTCTTGCCTGAAACAGTTAGCCAATTTCCAGCAGGTACAATGATACTTGATGCTCTAGTTACAGATGCCACTAACATTAAGGAATATAATCAACACACAAACCAGATAGGCGATACATTGTATGGTGTTGGTTTGAAGGCTGTAGATACAACAGTTGATGTTGCAGGTCAGGTTGAAAATACCATTGACGAAACAGAATTACCTGAAATTGATTTACTAAAATTTGATGAATAATCTAAATATCAATTTCCATAAGATCTTTTGCAGCTATGACTGAATTATGAATTTGTTTTGCTTCGTTTACCAAGATTGAATCGTCATTATATCTTGCAGAAAAGTGTGTTAAAATGAGATTTTTTACATTTGCATCTTTTGCAATTTCTGCAGCTTCTCTTGCAGTTGAATGATTAGTTTCTATTGCTCTATTTTTTAGTTCATATGAAAATGTACAATCAAAACTCAAGTAATCACTATTTTTGAAAAATTCTTTTAATTTCTGAGTCGGACGTGTGTCTCCAGAAATGCCAATTTTCTTACCGGGTCTTTTCTCTCCTGTAACTTGTGATGAATCAATCTTTTTGTCGTTAATTTCAATGGAATTTCCATTTTGTAACTCCTGCCATAATTTTCCTTCTGGAATTTGTAATTCCTTTGCTTTTTCTGGATAAAAAATTCCTGCTCTTTCATTTTCTTCAAAACAATATGAATACGCAGGAATTCCATGTTGTGCTTCACAACAATTTATTTGATAATTTTTTTCTTTTACAACTTTACCCTCATTTACAATTGTAATGAAAACTGGAAAAGGCAATCCAAAATTTAATACTTTGATATTTGCTGTAATGAATTCTTCAATTCCAGACGGACCATAAATTTCAACAACTTCTGTTCTTTTTTGTAGTGACATTGTTTGTAAAAGACCTAAAATACCTAAACAATGATCTCCGTGAAGATGAGTAACAAATATTTTCATTTTTTTGTTCCATGGTAACCCTGCTTTCAAATAAGCAACTTGTGCACCTTCACCTGCATCAAACATCAAAACTTCATTTTCACGAACGAGACAAATACATGTTAACGAACGTTCAACTGTTGGTGCAGCAGCAGATGTTCCTAGATAAACTATTTTCATAATATTATTTTCATTTCAATGCATCAGAAATAACTTTTGATACATCCACTTTTGCAGATTCACCAGGTATGGTATTTGTGCTAATTATTTGTGATACGCCTGCATTTTTGATCTTTTTTGCAGCATCATTGACTAATAATGCGTGTGTACATGCAACAAAAACACGCCTGCATTTTTGTTTCTTTAAAAATTGAGTTGCTTTGATAATACTTCCTCCAGTACTAATCATATCATCCACTAAAATCAAATCTCTATCTTTTACATCAACTTTTTCTGAAAGAATTTTCACTTTACCAGTTTTCCTATCTCTCTTTTTCTTTAATACGATAAAATCTGTTTTCAAAAGTTCAGAGAATTTTTCAGCTCTTTCTTTTCCACCCAAATCTGGGGATATTACCACTGGATTTTTCATCTTTATTTTCTTAAAGTGTTTTACTAGAACTTCCATAGCTGATACATTTTCTGCTGTAATTTTCAATTCTTTTAATGCTAATTTACTGTGAATGTCCACTGTTAAGATTTTTTTGACACCTGCTGCTTTGAGTAATTTTCCAACTACGCCTATTGTAATAATTTCTCCCCCAAGAAATTCTCTGTCTTGTCTTGCATATCCCATGTAAGGAATTACTGCATATACTTTAGACGAAAATTTTTGTACTTTAGAAACAATACTCAACAATTCTAAAAGATTTGAGTCTACTGGTGGATACGTTGACTGCACAACTACGACTATGCTTTTTTTAGGTATCTGATTAATTGTTATTTTACTTTCTCCATCTGGGAACACTTTCTTTTCAGTTTTGATATAGGGTGATTTTATTTTTTTAGCAATTCTTTTAGCTAGATCAGATGATGCATCTCCTCCAACAACTGTGAATTTTACCATTAAATCAACGAATTAAAACGGATTCTTAAGTTTTCGTAGGACTATTTTTCAATTTAATTTGTTTTCTTTTGAAGAAATAGCTTGTAATTGCAACTATTGTTACTCCGATAATCTGAATTCCAAGCCAATCTAATCCTTGAAATGATACTTTTTCAAATGTAAATGGCGAAAATAATGGAAATGCAGTAGATGTGCCAAATGCAACATCTGCTAGGAATACATCAAATGCCAAATGTGATAAAACCGCTGCAAACGCAACTGCACACATCCTCACGTCTTTTCCTTTATGTATTCCCAAGAAAACTATCACGGCTATAAACGCAAAAGGAAGTGAATGACTCATTCTTGAAACCATTTCTATATCTAAAAATTGTAATAAGTGATCTGCATCTAACAGAATTGCAAAACTTCCACCCATCACAATATATCTAATACTTAGTGTTGCCAGTCCTATTACTGCGCCCCAAAATATATGTCCTGTAACATGTTCAATTGTAACTCCGCTAACCACTAACGGATTTCCAATAACAAATGTATGTTCACTTGACGGAAATAATCCTCCAATTATTGAGAACCCAAATGAAACTAAAGCAAAAACTATTGAATTTTTTAAAATGAATTTGATACTGTCTTTCAATATCAGTTTTGATTTTTTTCAAATAAATTAATCATTACTATTCATCTCCTGATTCTCCACGACCCAAGTCTCCTAGTCCATATTCATCCATTACTTCATTGCGTTTGGAATCCAATTGATTAATCTCCTGTTCTTCACGTTTTTCATCACCTTGGTAAACCGTTCTAATTGGCCATGGAATTCTAATGTCATATTTCTTGAACTCTTCGTACATAATTAGACGCATATCGCTTTTTGTTTTGAATTGTGCACCATAATCTCTGACATAAACCCACATTGAAAAATCCAAAGATGAATCATTAAATTTGTCAAATCGTACAACCGGTTGTGTTACATCTACGTGAATGTCTTTATCACATCCACAACTAGGTTTGTTTTCTTCTAGGTATGGACATCTATTTTGTCTTACAAGATGTCTTCCTTTTGCATCTCTTGCTTCAACCATTGCACGTTTTCCCACTTTAACTAAAATTGATGTGACTTGTCTTGGATTATTCAAATATGAAACGCCAACATTTACAACAGAAGGGACAAGCTTGATCTCTTTTGTATAATTAATTATTTCTGCACTGACTAATTGTCTAGTTGGAATTATTGCAACTGATTCATTTAATCCATGACGAATGTATGTTACTCTTGGTGTAATTTTATGTACATAACCATTGTATCCACTTTGTAATTGTACTCTGTCTCCTTCTTTGACAACCTTGTCTTTTCTGATAAGAATGTAAGAAAAATAATTTTCCAATGTTTCTTTTAGAGCCAATCCAACACCAAATGCGAGTCCACCTGTTGCAGTAGCTAATACTATTAGATCAACTTGCCACCAAGATACTACTCCAATTATTACTCCAACAAAAATCAAAATTGGTAAAACTTGTTTTGCAGATTTTGGAACTCCTTCTTTTTGTTTTCTTGAATGTCCTGGAGGTTTGTTTCCAGAAATTATTGGATCAAAACTAGAGTTTCTTTTTTGTTCTCTCCAGATATCTATGGGGTAAATTTCTTCAGGAATTACTCCTGGAAATAATTTTCTTCCAGATGCATTATTTCCACTTATACAATAATTGAAGTATTTTTCATATTTTTTACGCTCAGATTTTTTCCATTGCTCAAAAGGATCTTTAACATTTTTCTCATAACTTCCAATTGGATTTCCTTGTGAAGTACGAAAACTCTCAAGATATTGTATTCCTTGTTCTGTTTGCATGTATGAATTGAATTCTTCATCAGTTAGATCATCAGGTTTTTGTTTTGGTGGAATCCATTTGTACAGCTTGTGGAAAAAATCTCCATCATCGTCAGGGAAACCTCTCATTTCCCTCCACGCTTCAAAATCTTGACGCTCTAAAATGGAGCTATCTCGTTTTGTTAGTGCAATTGGAACTAGCTGCGAAATCGTATATCCTATAACCAAAATATTTAACGTATTCAACATTTTTGCAAAAACTTCACTAGGCGCAAGTTCTCCTTCTAGTTGTATTCCTGATGATTCTTCATCAAATAACTCAAAGACTTGAATGTACATGTTTACAGATGAAATTAGAGCAATTGCCAAAAATGGCAGAATAATTTTCCTTGCAAATCTTGCGACATGAGGCCTAACATGATTGAATTTTTGTGTCTTGACCCAAAATGAAAATTTTCTGTAAACTACACTAATTACGATAATTCCGATAATTAATCCAATTACAGCTAATTGCAAAGACACTGACGATGCGATCAGTTGAGAAACTGTGTCAAATTGACCAACTGAAATTTCACTAATTTCTTCTGCCATCCTAATATTTTCTGAGAATCCTGAACTTAAGTTAGTAGATTTGTCGTGAACTTTTTAAAAAACTGTCAATTTTTTTCGAAAATCGCATTTTCAGGCACAATTTCTCCGTGCGTGACAGATCCTAAAGTTTAACAGAGGATTTATTGTAATTATGGAATGGCACAAACAACTAATCCACAAGAATCTCTTTGGGGTATTGATTCTTCACCAGCGATCAAATCATACACGCTTTCAAACTTGAGGAAAATTCCACAAATTGAAAAATTTTCAGAAGAACAAATTTTTGAAATGGAGGTAGTTGCACAAGTTTTGCCTTTCAAGGCAAATAATTACGTAATTGAACAATTGATTGATTGGGATAATGTTCCAGGAGATTCAATGTTTAATTTGACATTTCCACAAAAACACATGTTAAAATCTGAACATTATAACATGATGGCTTCTGTTTTAAAAAATAATTCATCTATCAAAGAAATCAAAGATATGGCAGATAAAATTAGACTAGAATTAAACCCACATCCTGCAGGACAAATGGAGCTAAACGTACCAATTCTAAAAGATGGCACCAAGCTTTATGGAATGCAACACAAATACAAGGAAACAACTCTTTTCTTCCCAAGTCAAGGACAGACATGTCATGCATATTGTAGCTTTTGTTTCAGATGGCCACAATTTGTTGGAATGGATGAAATGAAATTTGCAATGAAAGAAGGACACGAGTTGGCACAATATGTGAGAGAACATCCTGAAATTTCTGATATCTTGTTTACTGGAGGTGACCCAATGATAATGCCTGCAAAAATATTTTCTACTTATATAGATACATTACTAGATGCAGAATTACCAAATCTGAAAACAATTAGAATCGGAACCAAGGCTTTGTCTTATTGGCCATACAAATTTGTCTCTGACAATGATTTTCAAGAAACACTCGACACATTTAGCAGAGTAAACAAAAAAGGAATTCATCTCGCAGTTATGGCACATTTCAATCATTTAGCAGAATTAAAAACAGGCGCAGTGAAATTAGCAATTAAAAATATCAGAGAGACAGGTGCACAAATTAGAACACAATCACCTCTTCTTACTCACATAAACGATGATGCTGATATGTGGGCTGAAATGTGGCAAAAACAGGTAGAGCTAGGTTGTATTCCTTACTACATGTTTGTTGTAAGAGATACTGGAGCACAACACTACTTTGGGGTACCACTAGTAAAAGCTCACAAAATCTTTCAACATGCAATTCAAAAAGTAAGTGGATTAGGAAGAACTGTCAGAGGTCCGTCAATGTCTGCCACTCCTGGAAAGGTACAGATTGATGGCGTAGCAGAAGTAAATGGAACCAAAGTTATGGTTTTTAGAATGCTTCAGGGGAGAAATCCAGAGTGGGTTAATCGCCCATTCTTTGCAAAATACGATGAAAATGCAATATGGCTTGATGATCTCAAACCTGCATTTGAAGATAAGTTCTTTTTTGAAGACGAATTGAATGAAATTAAAGAACAAAAAATAAAAAACATGAATAGTTAAAATATGGATTTTACAGGTAAATGATATGAGAAAAGAATTTGTAGTTATGAGAATTGATGCAGCACCAGACGGCGCTCCATATGTTCTAGTTACTCTTTCTTTAGCCAAAGATATGAACGAAGGAAATCAGCCTTCCAATCCATCTGCAAATATCATGGGATTTACAAACATGGATGACATGATGAAAAATCTCAACAAAATGATTTCTGGTGGGGGCATGGGTATGTTGGGCGGTGCAGCACCTGGAACCACGTCAATTAAACTAGACATGCACGAATACAAACAGCTAAATTTGTCTGTAGGCGATAAAGTCAATCTAGATATTTCAAAAGCCGAAACCTTAGGCGTATAGATCTCTTTAAAAATCTGAAATTTCTATTATTTTCATGGGCGATAAATCTGATGAAATGGTTCAAAACCTCAAGATGGAACTAGATACCTATAAAGAAAAGCTAAAATCTATTTTCTCCAAGAAAAAAAACTAGAATTATGAGCGCCAGTGAATTTCTGCGAAATGAACACCAAGATATTTTACGTCTTGAAAAAGTAATTACGAAATCTTACAAGGCCTTGTATGATGGAGTAGACATACCATTTTCTGATATTGATAAGATTAATTTTCTGATTGCAGAATTTTTAGACTCTGTACATTTTACAAGAGAAGAAGGATCATATTTTCCTTGTGTTGCATCATACGATCATCTGAATAAAGAAATTCGTGAGTTGTTAATTGAACATGAATTTAGCAGAAACATAGCAAAATCAATTTCCAAAAATCTAAAACTATGGAAAGAAGGCCAAAACAAACGTGAGCCTGTTGCTAGATTTTTGAATGTGTATTCGACTTTTCTAATAGAACATATGAAACGAGAAGAAGCATTTTTTGAAAAGGCTGAAAATGAAGTTCTCTCAAAAGAAGAAGAACAAGAAATGTTTGAACAATTTCAGTCAATATCTGCAATTGCAGAAAAGGTGACTTTACTTCTAAATGATATTGATTATTTAGAATCGCAAGACTGGGCAAAATAACATTCTTAAGCGGTAATTTCACTGCCAATTACATGGCCTTTTGTTTATGGATGACCGGTTTGCCTTGTTCAGGTAAGACCACAATAGTAAGAAAACTTGCTGAAACCATACCAAATCTAGCCATTTTAGATGGAGATGAACTAAGAGAATGGTTCTCACCAAAAGATTTCTCAAAAGAAGCAAGAGATGAGCACAACAGAAGAGTCGCTCACTTGTCAAAATTACTCCTAAAGCATGATGTTCCAATGGGGGTTTCACTAATCAGTCCATACAAGGAAAATCGTGCAAATGCAAGAGAGATTATTGGTGATGACACAAAATTCTTCGAAGTTTATGTTAATGCTTCATTAGCACAATGTGAAGAACGAGACGTAAAAGGAATGTATGCAAAAGCGCGTTCTGGAGAGATTAAGGGATTCACTGGAATTGACGACCCATATGAGGCACCAGATAATGCTGATTTAGTATTGGATACTGAAAACAAGTCTCTTGATGAGAGTGCAGCAGAAGTGCTAGAATTTTTGAAATCTAAGAATCTAATCTAGATACAGCCTCTAATGCATCTTGATGAACTGACCCATTTGTAACTAATATTCCATTTTCATGGTTCACTAATTCTGTATTGTATATCATTTCCTTACCAGAGATATCTGTCATCTTCCCTCCTGCCTCTGAAATTATACAATTTGAGGCACATGTATCCCATTGTTTCATTTTGTTTGTTGTAGTCAAGTAAATTTCTGCTTCACCAGATGCAATCTCTGTTACCTTAAGAGAACTTCCAATATTTGTGACAACTGAAATCTCCATCTCATCTAGTAATTTTTTCTCTTTTTCTGAAAGATGATGTCTACTGACCAACGCATGACAATTTTGCATTTCTGACATTATTGAAACCTCAATTTTCTCCCATTTCTCATCATAACAAAATGCCCCTTTACCAGATTCAGCTAAATACATTTTCTTTTTGATAGGCCAGTATATGAGACCCAAAATTGATTTTTGTTTTTCCACCAATCCGACCATTATAGTAAACTCTCCAGTTCTGTTCACAAAATCCGTTGTTCCATCTAACGGATCAACTATCCAAACTCTTTCTTCTGACAGTCTTTTTTTATCATCTGCATCTTCTTCAGATAATATGGTAATTCCAGTTTCTCCCAAAACCTCTTTCAAAATTTTATTACTTTCAATATCTGCTTGAGTGATTGGCGAATCATCATCCTTCTTTTCAGTTGAAAAATCTGTTTCATAAACCTCGAGAATCTTGTCTCCGGCTTTTATCATTCCATCAATGATTTTTCCCAATTCTGGTATTGTTGATTTAAACGGTAATTCACTAATCATTCTTCAAATCTCTATTTGCTAATTCAGGTTTTAGAGTCCATGCTATAGCTAGACCAACGAATGGAATTGATATCAGTCCCGTCATTTGAACTATGATGAATAGTTGCTGTTGTGCCACATCTGGTGTTGTAATCAACCATGGAAGTGGAAGTGACAAAATGAACCAAATCCCTACTAAAAGTGCCACAATCTCAATTCTTTGTTTTTTTCTCGAATTCATGGTAAACTCACTCTGTTTTCATCAAATTTAATTCTTGAACTTTATTCCAAAGGTAACTCTTCTGTTTAGTACATAATTTATGCCACTGGCTACTGCAATTCCGATTCCTGCACCATACATATGATAAAATGCACTACTTTCAACCAAGGTAACTGTAATTCCTAACTGGATGGCCATTCCAATTGCACTAATTATGAGAAATTTTATGTACATTACAGAATTCTTCTTATCTTCTACATGACTGCCAAACGTCCAGTATCTGTTAAAAAAGAAATTTGTAGTAATGGAAAATGAAATTGCTATAATTTGAGATGCAACATACCAGAATCCAGCAATGTCTGTTAGAAGAAATAAAATTCCTAAATTTACTAAAACTCCACTAGCCCCTACAATGTAATACTGAACTGCATGTTTTGCAAATAACGACAGTCCGCCTTTTTTCTCCCTATCTTCTATCGTCATATTTCCCTCTTGATCCACCTACTATAATTAACATCTGATCCATTCATTCTTAATTTACAAAAAAAACATAGTTTTCTTGTAATTATTTTACAAATCTCTTATATATCATAAAGACGTACAGATATTAATGCGAAAGGATGTAAATCCTATCAATTAAAAATGCGTGGTCCTGCAGAGCAGAAATAGAGTCAAAAGCATTTTGATGCCTGACAAGTGAGGAAGTCTCACATTGCTTTGCCAAAGGACCACGCCCCATTTAATCAGTTTTAGATACTTCGATCTATGGCAATTAATGAAATACTGATCGAACCTTTCAGATTACCAAATCTTTGAACATACAAATCATATTCACATGTTTTTTTATTTTCACATTGCTGATTGGAAATTTCAAAATATTTGTCTCCTGAATAATAATATCTGTAATACTTTGAGATTCCAGTATCTACCAATTCTCTTTCTAACATAAACCGTTCAGAATAATCAGTTCTTCCTTCAAATCTTAGTTGAATTTCCACACGTTCTGGAGAATCTCCCATAGGTACGAACTCGAATTTGTATGGGATATTCCGTTCTAATGGAATATTTGAAAATTTGTGCGAACTAATATCGTGAAATTCAGGTCCTGAAAAACGAAAATTCCAAATATCTGAATCTGCTCTCTTTTCATCATTTCCTCCTGGATTAGCTACCGCTCCATATGCAATTGAAACTATGATTGCAGCAACTACTATTCCTCCGGCAATGGCCATTTTGTTCATATCTAGGCATAAATTTTCCAGATTATAGTCATTTTGTTAAATTCTAGTCACACAATTTCTATGATTTGTGAACCATTATTCACACCTGAAATTAATAACATATTTCAAAATACTACGCATGACAAGTTTTCAAGATAAATGGGCTGCTCCACAAAAGCAGAGTTTCATGGACAAACTAGGTGATACTCTAAAACCAAAAGGATCACTAAAACCCCGAGTAGAACAGGCTGTAAAACGATTACAGGCTCAAATCGGAAAACTAGATGCCATGACTCAAAAACTCCAAGAAAGAGACCAGAAAATTTTCCAAAAAATCGTAGTTGCTCAACAACAACACGACACCTATTCAAGTAAAGTATTATCAAATGAACTAGTTGAAGTTCGTAAAGTTAACAAAATCTTATCCAACGCAAAAATGGGATTAGAGAGAATCGAATTAAGATTAACAACCTTCCACGACTTGGGCGATACCGTTGTCACCTTAATGCCAACAATCGGTCTAATGAACGGACTCAAATCATCACTTGTCAAATTCATGCCAGGTGCAGATCAAGAGATAGGTAGAATGACTGAGATGTTAGGTGGATTAATGACTGAAACCTTCAGCAGCAGCGAATCATCATTTGGAGTTGAGGAAACAACAAACGCCGAATCTGACAGCATCCTTGCAGAAGCAGCAGCAGTTGCAGAATCACAATCAGGAGAACAATTCCCTTCAGTACCAACAACTGGATTGGAGCAATTTAACGTACCAACTTCTGAATCAAAATTTATGTAGATTTTTTTAAAATCTAATTTTTAATCCAAAACATAAAATCAAAATAAATTGTTTTATACCTACCTTCATTCATTCATGTCAACAGCAAACAAACCTTCAGCAGCATGGTACCTTGCACCAATATTTCTAGGTATAATTGGTAGTGTGATTATGTGGTATGTTGTAAAAGATGAAGATCATCCTGATTCACAAAAAATGGTCAGAAAAGGATGGATTATTGGAATTGCTCTCACTATATTGAGCATTGCATGGATAATCCCTTTTGTGATAATGGCTGCAGTATACGGGTAATTTGAATGGCCAGTGCTGGTAGAATAATTTCTGCAATACTCTTAATTCTTTTCGGTGGTGTTGGTGGTTCCATATTTGTTCAAATGATCCTTCCCTTTCCATATGGACTTGTAGCAGGAATTGTGATTCCTATAGTCCTTATTATTATTGCAATTAAGATGCTCAAAAGTAAAAAAATCTAATTTTTAACATATTCACGCATACATTGAAACGCTTCATCTTTGCTGTGTGAATACATCTCTTTTTCACAATTAGGACAAACCTCTGATTTCTCTATTTTTCCATTAAAATATCTTCGAAAAATTTGATTCTTCTCTATTTTTCCATTAATCTCATCTAGCTCTTTTTGATATGTCTCATTTTGGTTATCACGTTCAAGCTTTTTTTCAATATCTTGTTTCAAATCTTGTAATTCGTTTAGTGAATTTCCCAATGATTATTCACTTTGGTTTTTAGAAACTGTTAGTTTTATTTCGTGACTCTTTGAATGTAGTAATTCTCTTTCCTTCATCTTCTATAATTTTATCAATTCCTGATAATTTTTCTCTCATTGTTGAGATTAGAGTACCTACTTCATCTGCCTCATTTTCTACAGCATTTCTCTTCTGAGTTAGATGTTGAATTCCTTCTGTTTCTTCATTGATATAATCACTAACTTTCATTAATTTCTCTTTCAAATTTTTAATATCCACGGACTCTTCTTCAATCTCCTTCTCAAGATTGGTTCTCTTCTCTTTCAGGTTGGCAATCAAACCCCCCACATAGTCAATAGCCTCTTCTAACTTTGCTCGCTTGTTCATCAATGATGAAATTCCAATTTCTGAATCTGATTGACTCATTTCTTGAGGTGGATCAGGCATAGTTCCAGCTGGTCTCTCTTCCATAATTTCGCTACTTTCTTCTTCTTTAGAAGAACCTAATAATCCCGTCACGAATTAACTCCGTTTTCCTCAAATAAAAACATGAAAGGATGAATTTTACACACATTTTACGCATGAAAAAAATTAGAAATTTTCCATCTTTCCCGCCAAAAATGGCACTTTTAGACGATTTTTTGCCGTTTCAAAGCTGTTCCGCTATGCGTTCCGCTATGAGATTTCAAAATGTCCCTCATAAAGCTGGGGTTCCTATACTATAGCATGTCAAAACAACAATACAGATCCGAAATGGGAATAATGGGAGACATCTTAGATGTTACCATGAATGGAGGCCAGCAGGGCGTCATTGTATCTGCAATCTCCAGAAGAGCAAACCTATCTCACTATGCCGTTCTTGATAAATGTGAAAAATTGATCAATGCAGGCTTAGTTCAAACAAAAAGAGACGATAGAAACCGCAAATTCATGATAACTGAAAAAGGTCTAAAATTCTTTGATGAATTCAAAAACTTCCAAAATCTCCTAGAATCTATGAATCTGAGGTATTAGAAAATGAACCAAGAGTCAGTGTACTGTGGTTGGTTGGAAGATTCCAAGAATGATGGAATGCTTTTAAGCCCAACAGATGCCCTGATTTTGATGGCACGTGTACACGTAGCAGCTTTCGTCCTAATTCTGCTGGCTATGTCTGTACCACTACAGCACTCTTTTGGCTCTGCTCGAACCCTCGATTTCTTTCTTTTTCCTGATGGATCGACTCATGTCACTTATTCTTTAGAATCTGATCCACTTTTGCCCGATACTGAAGTTGCGCTTTATGGTGATTCTCTAGAAAACCTTGTAGCAGAAGACGAAAACGGTTTTCTTTTATCTACTCAATCTGAAAAAAACATTTTACAAGTTGAAACCCTGGGATCTTCAAACATTCTGATTAACTATGATACATATTCACTAATTTCAAAAGATGGAAAAATATGGTCATTTGAGATAGATTCTCCAGTTGAATTCAATGTGGTTATGCCAGAAAACTCTGTCATTGTAGGAATGTCAACCTTCCCAATTGATATGAATGTGGATTCTGATAGAACCAAAATTTTGCTTCCTAGCGGTCCTGCAGAAATTACATACTTTTTAGCAGTAGCAGAATCGTCCCAGATTTTGCCACCTGAAGAAACACCTGTAACTACAGGTGATGATAACTCTATGATATATGCAGCAGGCGGAGCAGCTGTAGTAATTGCTGCAATTGCTGCAATTGCAATAAAGATGAAAAATAAACCAAAACAAATCGTTTCTGCCCAACAAACTACCGTAATTGCAGAAGAGAATGAACCATTCAATATTGAAAAAGTTCTAGAAATGCCAGATCTCAGGGAAGACGACAAAGAGATAATCAAATTTATTCATGAAAGTGGAGGTAGCACATTAGAAAGTGATCTCAGAAAAAAATTCCTTTTGCCTAGAACTACTATGTGGAGAGCAGTAAAAAGACTAGAAAGACATGAATTAATTGAAATCACTAAAAAAGACCAACAAAATCTCATAAAATTAAGAAACGTGGAGACTGACAAAAATGAATAAAATTTATGGAATACTTGCAATCTTTGCTTTTGCTGGTCTTTTGTTGCCTACATCGGTCATGCAAGTTGATGCTTCATCTGATTTAGATTACATGTTAAAAATTGCTGAAAAGGCAAAACGCTACATAAAACATAACATAGATGAAATGGAAAATAACAATACTCAAGATTGGAAAAACAGACAGATAGTTCTTGAGATATACAACAAAAGTGCTAATGAAATTGATCAATTAGAAGAAGCAATTAAAGAAGGAGATGTCAAATCTGCAAGAGAACATTTCATTTCTTCAATGAGTAAAATCAAACAAATCAGTCAAATGTTAAACCAAATTGCTGAAACAAAAGCACAAGATGAATCATTACCTGATCATTCTCAAATCATCAAACGATATGAGATGAATTATCAAAAACTACAACAAATTTCTGATAAGATTGGAGCCAATATCGACTTTTCAGAAATGAAAAATCTCATTTCTCTTGCTAAAAAGAATAGTCAACTAGGTGAAAGTGATAAAGCAAAACAAACTATTGATCAGATTGCTTTGAAAGGTTTAGAAATTTACAAAACTCTTCAGTCAATTAATGAGAAAAATAAAATTATTCGTGCGCAAGCATTAGCTGAAAAATATGTTGATAGGATTAACACACTAATTGTTCAGGCCAAAACTTCTGGTTTACTAGATTATGTCAAAATGCTCGAAGATTCGAAACTTCAACTCATCTCCTCCAATTCAACCTCTCAAATCACAAAACAGATTAGAATTGTTATAACAATTAACAATGATATTGAAGAAATCAAAAGGAATACTTTACAACAAATTGATGTTAATGAAATTCAACTATCTCAAAAACAAAGAATCACATCTGAACTTTCCCAGTTTGAAACAAGGGCAAAACTACTTCATTCTGATGTGAAAGGAAGTAATGCTGCATTATACTATGTAGAAAAAGCAATTACTCTAATTGATAATGTACAAAATAATCTAGATGATTCTGAACAGAAAATTAATTCGAAACTACAATTAATTGATGAACTCTTAACAAAAGCAGAAAGACTTGTACAAGAGTCAACATAAACTTCATATAGATTTCAATCTCGTTTTTCATTATGACTTCGAAAGCAATCATCTTCGGTGTTGGATTACCAATGGTGATTTTTGGAGCATTCATAGCACTAGCCATAGCACCACTTTCAGCAGGAGTAGAATCAACAATTGAATTTGTTGGAAGCCTAATTGGAATCTTAGGAGTTGTCTTTATGATCTCAGGCATGTTCTACAAAAAGGAAATAATAATTCAAGAATAATCGTGCCTAAACAATTCACATCCTTTAAAATAACCTTCCAAATCAATTGATCACATGGATAAAGAGCGCGTAAAAAAACTTGTACGTGAATTAATTATTGAACTCGGTGAAGATCCTACTAGAGAGGGTCTAAAAGATACTCCTAGAAGAATTGCTGATGCTTACAGTGAAATCTTTTCCGGATATGACTCTGATTCTGAATTGTCTGTTCAATTTTCAGAAGACTCTGAAATGGTTGTTGCAAAGAACATCCAATACTATTCAATGTGTGAACATCATATGCTTCCCTTCTTTGGCACTATCCAAATTGCATACATTCCAAATGGAAGAGTCTTTGGCATTTCAAAACTAGTAAGAGTTGTAGAAAAATTCTCAAAGAGATTACAAATTCAAGAAAGAATTACAAAAAATGTTGCAGATGAGATTTATGCTCAAGGTGTTAAAGGCGTTGCAGTTATGGCAGAAGGAGAACATCTCTGTATGAAAATGAGAGGTGTTAGAAATAATGCTCAAATGACATCTTCCGCATTTAGAGGCGTATTTGAGGATCAAAAAACCAAAGAAGAGCTACTCAAAGCCATTCAAAACAAGTAAGATCCTATCAAAAATTAAATAATCCCCTAATTAGAAAGTCATCATATGCCTGCAAGAAATAACATACATGTTCCAAGTGAATCATGGCCATTTTTTAGCTGGTTTGTTATCGAATTTGCAATAGTTATCGCAGTTGCAGTAGTTATCTCATGGCAAGTTAATCCGTTCTTTGAGGATTCTGTAGTAATGTATGGTTGGGAATGTGAACAAACATCACAAATAACTGACTGTTCTGTTACTGATGAACCAGAGATGCAACAAACGGCACTAAACTGGATATTCTGGGGAATAGTGGGTTTAGTCTTTGCAGGATGGTATCTTGGTGCTCGTAGATTTGTTTTGAAAAGAAGTATTCTCTAATCTTACTTCAAGTATCTGGTCTTATCTTCAATCTTTGCTTTTGCAAATGCTATTTTTCTATTGTTACAAGACTCACATTTTCCACATTGCATCTTTCCACCAAGATAACAACTCCATGTTTTGAAAATTTCATTTCCTAAAACTTTGTAGCCTTTTTTTATCAAATCACTTTTTGAAATGTTTTCTGAATATGGAGACCAAATTTTTATCTCTTTTCTAATTTTATTTTTAATTCCGTCGTGTTCTCCCTGGTTTAATGCTTTTTGGATTTTTCTAGTAAATTCTGGTCTACAATCTGGATATTTTGTATCTCCTTTTTGTGCTCCATATGCTACCAGTTCTGCATTTAGAGTAAAGGCCCATGCTGTGGCAATTGAGAGAAAGATGGCATTTCTGATAGGAACTACAATAGAATATTCAAAGGTACTAGGCATCTTTTTCTTTGTACTGGTTAAGACATTGCTATCTCCATACAATTCTTTCATGAAACCAATATCCAGAATTTTATGTTCTTTTAGTTTCAGTAATTTTGCTATACGTTTTGCAGCCTTTATTTCTTCAGATGCCCTTTGACCGTACGAAAATGTAATTCCATACAACTGATATCCTTTTTTCAAATATGACATCATACATGCTGAATCTAGACCCCCACTTAGAATGATAACTGCTCTTTTCATTTTCACTTTTTGATGATTGGTCCTTTGCTTGGTTTACAAATAAAAACTCGCGATTTTTTATTTGCATCTTTAAATCCTTTTTTCATTGCATTAGAAATTTTCTTTGCATCGTGTTTTTTATCTGTAAATGCTATCACTGATGGTCCTGCACCACTAATTGTAACTCCATATGCTCCAGCTACTATTGCATTTTTTTTTACCTTGTCAAACCCTGGAATCATATGTTTTCTTGCTGGTTCGACAATTACGTCTTGTACTGATTTTCCAATTAATTCGGAATTTTTCTCTGAAAAACCAGCTGCTATTGCTGAAGCATTTGAAATATTTTTTACCATATCGACTAATGAAACTTTTTTTGGAATAGCTCCTCTTGAAACCTTAGTTTTCTTTGCAGGAACCTTCAATTCCGGTACTGCTACGCATAAAACTAAGTCATTTGGGGGTTGTATCTTAACTACTTGCAAAGGTTTTGTTTTAACTATTACAAATCCCCCCAATACAGATGCTGCAACATTATCATAATGTATTGTACCTGCACTAGCTTTTTCGCCAATTCCTGCAAATTCAACTAACTCTGCATCCGTTAGTTTTAGATTGTATAATTTGTTAAAACCTACCGCACATGCAGCAGCTGATGCTGCACTACTTCCCATACCAAATCCCGCAGGAACATTTTTCTTAATTTTAATTTCTATACCATCTTTTATTTTGAATTTCTTTTTCATTGCAGAAATAACTAATCCCGCAGTATTTTTTGATGGACTGAGTGGAATATCATCTGAACTTATTATCACAATTCCTTTTCCTTTCTTTGTTAAAACTACATTATCATAAAGTGCATCTAATGCCATACCAAATACATCAAACCCTGGACCCAAATTTGCAGTAGAGCAAGGAGCGTGTACAGTTACTGATTTTGCCATTAATCTTCTATCTCTTCGCCCAAGTTAATAGTTCTGCTTAATGCGCTTTGTAGATTCACCATTCCATCTCCTGTTGCGTTAGAAACTGGAATTAAATCCTGTTGAAAGTCATTTCTGTTTATGCTTGTTAACATGTCTGATACTAGAGAAAAAGTATCTCCATTTAGTTCACTAGCCAAATCAGCCTCTAATCGTGAGTCTGTTCCAGACCAACTTAACACTTGTTCAATTTTTTCTTGGATTAAATCAGTTTTAGTAATTACATTGACTGTTGGTAATCCTAATCGTAATCTAATTGATGTTGAAAGTAGCATTAACGAGACAAAATTACTTGGAGTTGACACCATAGTCCCATCAAACAAAAATAGATTCATCTTTTCTTCTGCATCAAAGTTTTGTACAAAGAAAGGACCGCTTTGTCTGTACGCAAATAACTCGATTTGTCCCGGCGTATCAACAATAAGATAATCTGGATTTATTGTATCTGCTTCTTTTTGAATGTCGTCAATTTTTGTGGCAACCAAATCATTTGCCATTATCAGCGAACCATTAGAACCTAACTCATATTGTTCCATTAGTGAATTGACATCCACATAATCCCTGACATCTATGTCTGGAGAATATGGCAAACTTCCAACCCCTGGGTCCAAATTTAGTGTAATTGGAAATGTGGCATTTTTTGCATAATATTCCTTAATTTTTGAAGTCAGTAACGACTTTCCTGCACCCGCTGTGCCTGTAACAAAAATAACTTTCAATGGCTCGACAAAAATTCTTTTTTATTCGCTTATATTTGAATCTCTTAAAAAATGAGCAATGAACTGGCGATTAGCAGTAATTCCTGTGACATTAATTCCAATCATAATAATTGCAATTCAGTTTGATATTGAAGCCGAAGATGTCTTTGCAATAGGTGCTATTCCTTTCACATTGGCAGTTGTTGCAATTATGGCAAAATTAGGATTACAAGGATTGAAACTTGCTTACATTGCACGAACTTTCCTTGGTCCATTTGATTCTATTAAACGATTAACCGCAATGCGTGTCGGTAGTGAGTTTATCAAATTTACAACTCCTATGTTTGTTGGAGCTGAATTTGCGGTCATTTACTATATGACAAAAAAAGGAATTTCTACGTCAAAGGCATCATGGGTTGCACTCTTAGATATTGTAACAGAAGTCTTTGCAGCAGGTGTTCTTTCAATTTTAGCAGGAATTTTAGCAATAATGTTTGGCGCATACGTTGTTGGCGCAGTAGTTTTAGGAACCGCAGTTCCAATTACTGGGTTGTGGATTGTATTGTTCTTTTTGTCATCAAAACGTACATTTGCGTTACCAAGAATTATCTCCTATATTGTAACCACATTGGGAAAGGAACGTGGGGAAAAATATGTCAAACAAACCAATGGTTGGATAGAAGAAGTATGTGTGATGAGCAGAGAAAATCTTCATTCTAGTAAATCAAAAAAAGTTTTCACTGTAGGATTTTTTGTATCAATCATATCTTGGATATGTTATGGAGTCTCATTTTTAGTAATTGCAAATGGTGTAGGTTATGCAGTAGAATTTTTTGATTCAGTAATGGCAGTAATGGGTGCAAATGCGATTGCAAATCTTCCAATTACAGTGGGTGGTTCAGGATTGGCAGAATTTGGAATAATTGCCTATCTTAATAATTTAGATCCATTCAATTTCTCAGCTGATGTTGATTCATTGCAATGGAATGCTGTAATTGGTTGGAGAATTGCCACATACTACATACCGATTGCTGTAACATGGATACTGTTAGTAAAATTAGCATTAAGTAAAATCAGTAGACCAAATTCTGCATGAGAAATGAATTTTAAAAATAAAGTTGTTGTAATTACTGGGGCATCCAGTGGAATTGGTGAAGCAGCTGCTGAACAATTTGCAAAAAGAGGAGCAAATCTGGTCTTAGTTGCTCGAAGAAAAGACAAATTAGAACAAGTTGAACAAAAACTTTCAAAATATTCAATCAAGATTTTGATTCAGGTTTGCGATGTATCTGATAAACTACAAGTAAAACAAATGTCCGAAAAAGTAATTGAAATATTTTCTAGAATAGATGTTTTAGTGAATAATGCTGGATTTGTAATTTATGGAAAAGTTGAAGAATTATCTATAGAAGATATCGAATCACAAATGAAAACAAACTATTTTGGTACAATCAATTGCACGAAACATTTTCTTCCATATTTTCTTAAACAAAATTCTGGTCATATGGTTAATGTTGCATCTGTTGGTGGGAGCTTTGGTGTTCCTGGTATTGCATCATATTGTGCAACCAAGTTTGCAATGTTGGGTTTTTCTGAGGGTTTACATCATGAATTGCACGGAACCAATGTTGGAGTAACTGTTGTAAGTCCAATAATGGTTAGAACAAGTCTGTTTGATCATCCGTCTTTCAAAAATTTTACAAAACATGCAACTGGAATTTCATTAAGTACTGAAACCGTTGCAAATGCAATAATCAAGGCTTCAAAATCATCTAGATTAGAAATTGTTGTCCCATCTTATGTAAGAATTGGAATATGGTTTAAGCAAACGTTTCCATTTTTGATTAATCCTATAATTGGTAATGTTTTTAGAAAACAGCTCGATAAAAGAGACTCTTAGATGTTTTCGTCTGTAACAACAATTTCTGTTACTTCATACTGAATAATTTCTTTTAGATTAATTCCTTGTTCTGCAAGATAATCTACTGTTTTTTTGCTTAGTTTTGCTTTTAGTTCATTCAGTTTGAACTCACAGACAACACCTTTCATCAAATCATTCAAGTTAACATCTTTTCCAAGCTTTAGTCCTTCTAGAATTGTTGTTCCTTGAACTGATTCGTATAACTGTAAATCAACCTTCTTATCATCTTCATTGATATCTAAAATATAGCCTGAAATTTTCATTGATTTTGGCTTGCCGAATTTTGGTGACTCTAGCTCTTTATTGACATCTTCTGGAACTTCGTCCTTTTTTTTAGCCATTTATCATCAAAACTTATTGTGCTTCTTTGTCTTTTTTGCTCTTTTGCCACCAATCTAGATAATCATACTGTTTATCTGATTTTGTACTTTCTTTACGAGATAATTTGTATCTAATGTCACTAACCTGTTCTCTTGTAGCATAAAGACCACATCTCTTGCAAATGAAGTGTTTTGTTGCAGGATCTAGTTTCATAACAAACCCCATACTCTCAGAATCAATTTCATCTTCCATTTCTCGGTATGGCGGTGCTCTAAATTCATATCCTTCTTCCTGTTCTTCAGCCTTAAAATCTGCCTCTAGCTGTTTCTTTCTCTTTGCTATTTCTCTACTTACACACTCAGGACAGTTTACCAATATCGATTTCCTTGTATTTTTACATAAGAGTGTTGCCACATTTTTTGGATCAGAAAAATGACTGATGCGCGGATTAACTCTTCATCCCTTGCGGTCAGTTCGCCCATCGACAAACCGCGCACCAGTACGCTGATTAATTTCTAAAAGAAGCTATTATTTTTTGTCTTCTAAAATTTCTGATACAATCTTTGTTGTATTGTTTACTCCATCCCCGTTGAAATTACTTGAAAATTCTTTAACTGAATCTGTAAATTCTGCATAGTTTTCATACATTTGTCTTACTGCCTCTACTATTTTCCCTTTATTTTGAGCAAATAACCCTAGTTTCTTTTCTTTTATCCACTCAATTTGATTAGTATGTTCGTCATAAATTGGAATTCCGATTATTGGTTTTGCATGACCACCTAAAATTTCTCCCATTACTGTGTGAGAACCATTCACTACTGAATATTTGCATAGATTCAGAACCGTTTCCTTCTCTTGTTCAGAAAGAAATCCTTTGTCAATTTGAATCCAGTCTATTTTTTTATCATATGCTTCTGATATTGAATATTCGTTACCATCTTTATCCAAAACTCGATCTATACTTTCATCATTTTTTGCATGAGAAATAATTCTCTTCTCATTTTTCATTTCAGATTGATGAAATGCTTCTTCATATCTTTCACCTGTTCCATCATTAGTTGATTTGTTTCCAGTTCTCATCCAATAACCATAAACAGAATCTGCAACTAATTTTTCTAAATCACTCTTTTCACCCTTTTCAATTTTTTTTTGATTTGTAAAATGCCCAACATATACTACTTTATCCTGAATATCTTTTGTAAAATTTAGATTATACTCACACATTGTATATGGCGGTTCTGAATCTGCAACTAAAATTTTAGATGCTTTAGAAATTTGCTTTGCAACAAACTCCAATGCCGGTTTGAAATATAGTCTTGATTTCCATAATTTTGGTTTGAATTGGTTTGTTACAAACAAGCTTGTAACATTTCGTCGTTCAGCCAAAACATTTGAGCCCATATCTCCATCATTTATCACCAAATCAAATCCAATTTTATTGTAAAGTTTACCTTCATCTTTGAGATAGCTTGAAATTTGTGTTACTAGAGGCTCATTGCCTTCTACAGGTAACAGGAAATTCCACAAAGATTTTGTTAAACTAGGGCCAAACTTACCATCAATCGGTGTAGGCATCAAAACTTCATGAATATTTTGTTTTTCATTAGGAAATTTATCTAATAATTTTTGGTAGATGTCACCTTTACTAAAATAATGAAATTCATTATCGCCTAATTCTTTCAATTTTTCATTCAATCTCATCATTCGAGAATAATGTCCATTTCCCCATGGATAGATGAATTGTCCTATTTTTGCCATATCTTTCACTTAGAATTCCCGCTTAAATTTTCAATGTTCAATTTCTAAAGAATCTAAAATTTCATGAACATTATTTGGTCCTAGTTTGACTTTAATTATTTTCTTTATTGTTTTTTCATCTTTTTTTAATTTTGAATTAGGTTTTTTCAAATTTATTTTCATAAATTTTTCAATTTTTGAAATATATTTTTCCATTCCAATTTCTTTTCCATTTTTAATTATCTCTGAGTCAATTCCTGATAATGCAATATGTGGAATCATTCCGGCACTAAAAACTCTCTTTTGTAATATTCCTACATGTGTAGATGGGAAAACTAGTGGTGAAACAGCAAGTGAAATATGAGAAATCTGTCTTTCTTTTCCACATTTTATCATAATATTGGTAATTAGAGAATTTTTTGACAACACGTCTTCTGATTTTTTTCCGAATTTTGGTATTTTATGAAATTCTAACTCTACTTCTGATTTCAACATTCTAGGAAGTATTTTGTCTATGATCTTCACTAAGTGAACTACATCCTCACGTGTTTCATAACAAATCAAAAGTTTTATTTCAAATCCCTGCTTGATTGTTTCAAGACAATTTATTGCTGAAAATTCATCTGTTATACAGCAAATTGATTTTTGCAATTGTGAATTATTTACTGTTCCTCCTAACCCTTCATCTACAAAAATACAGACATACGCATTTGATTTTGTAACATAGATTTGTAACAGTTTGTCATGTTTTAATTCTGTACCTGGTTTTGCAGAAATTTTTTGATTTTTTTGAATTATTGTAGATGTAGCTGCTAATTCCAAATCTTTCACAACAAATCCTTTTGGATTTCCATCTGCTTTCACATAAAATTTTTCACCTTTCAAAAGAAGATTAGAACTAATTTCTCCAATTTCTGATACTATTGTTTTAAAATTATTTTTTATTTTTTTAGCAATTGCAATTTTTTTTATTCCAAACAACAATGCAATTGCACTAGATACAAAAACTGGATCGTCTGCTTGAATACAAATTAGAAAATCATCTTTAACAATATTTGTAAATTTTAGTTTTTTAATTTTTAAAATCTTTTTAATATTTTCTATTAATTGATTAATTTTATTTTCAGCAAATAATGATGGGTATACAACTACCAGCGTGTCTTCTGTCATCTAATTTAGTATTTTTAAGGAGTTTATATTTTACAATATCTCTTAACTTGAGCTAATTTTGATATAATTATAATACTTGATTGGATAATCAGGTTTATGGGAAAATTTACTAAACAAGAATTGGATGAAGTAAACAAGACTCTGTCTACACCTGAGGATTGTTTGAAATGGGCATTTGATAACCTTCATCCAAAATTAGCAAAAGCATCTAGTTTTGGTGCAGAAGATGCAGCAATTATTGATATGATGTTTAAAATCAATTCTGATTCAAGATTGTTTACACTTGAAACAGGTAGATTACCTAAAGAAACTTTTGATGCTATAGAACAGGTTGAACAACGTTACAATACAAAAATTGAAAAATTGTATCCTGATCAAAATGAAGTTGAAAAAATGATACAAGAAAAAGGCTTGAACTGTTTTTATGAAAGTATTGAAAACAGGAAACTTTGTTGTGCTATTAGAAAAGTTCATCCAATGAACAAAATGCTTGCAACACTTGATGGTTGGATTACCGGTCTAAGAAATGATCAAAATCAGAATCGTTCTGGCGCTAGTATGCTTGAAATTGATGAAATGCATGGTAATATTGTAAAGATTAACCCACTTGTTAACTGGACCTTTGACCAAACATGGGATTATGTAAAATCAAATAATTGTCCATATAACAAATTACTTGATCAGGGTTATCCTAGTATTGGCTGTGAGCCATGTACCAGACCTATCAAGATCGGTGAAGATATACGTGCAGGTCGTTGGTGGTGGGAAACTGACAAAAATAAAGAATGTGGCCTTCATATGAACCACGACAATTAAATTAATCATACAAAACTGATTCATATTGATTAATGCACACGGTGGAAAATTAGTAAATCGAGTAAAAGACGTTGATCCATCCGGATTGATGTCTATTGATATTTCTGCAGATTTAGCAAATGATGTAGAAAATATTGCCGATGGAATATTTTCTCCACTAGAAGGATTTCTAAACCAACAAGATTTTGAATCTGTTATTTCAAAAGGTAGACTTGCAAATGGTACTGCATGGACTATGCCAACTGTCTTAGATGTTGATGAAGAAACTGGCAAAAAAATGAAAGATGCTGGAAATGTATTACTCAAAAACCCTGATGGAACAGGAATTGCTGTATTACATGTAGAAGATGTTTACTCTTATGATAAACAAGCAACAATGAATGGAGTTTATGGAACAAATGATGAATCACATCCTGGTGTTGTAAAAACTAATTCAATGAAAGATTTTCTTGTTGGTGGAAAAATCGATTATATCCAAAGACAAAATGAGACTGAAATTCGAAAACATAGAATGACTCCTACACAAACAAGAGAGTCATTTGAAAAAGCAGGCTGGAAAACTATTGTTGCATTTCAAACTCGAAATCCTCCTCATGTAGCACATGAAATGTTGCAAAAAACTGCAATAACAACACGAGACGGTGTATTTGTTAATCCACTAATTGGAAAGAAAAAACCTGGTGATTTTAAAGATGAAATTATTGTTAAAGCATATGAAGTAATGATTGCAAAATACTATCCAGAAAACAAGTGTCAACTAGCTACACTACATACAGAAATGAAATATGCAGGTCCTAGAGAGGCAATTCATCATGCAATTATGCGTCAAAATTATGGATGCACACATATCATCATAGGAAGAGACCATGCTGGTGTTGGAAAATTCTATGATCCATTTGCAGCACATAAAATATTTGATGATTACCCAGAACTTGAAATTGAACCAATCTTTTTCCCAGCATTCTTTTATTGTAGAAAATGCCTCACATTTACAAATCCAAATGTTTGTCCTTGTGACGTAGAATATAGAGAGCAAATCTCTGGAACTAAAATGCGTGAGATGATTAACAATGGTGAATCTCCATCAGAATTCATCCTAAGACCTGAAGTTGCTGAAGTAATCATTAATTATGACAAACCATTTGTTGAGTAGCTTTTTATCAAGATCTGAAGAATTTAGTTTATGAAATACAAAATTACAATAATCTTTTTTGCATCCATGATGGTATTTCCAGCATTTGGACAATGGGAAACACCAAACGACTCACTTTCTGTTGCAAAATTTGACATTAATTGGGATGAATTCAATGTACCTGCACGAGATGCAGAAATAATTCCATTTGATGATATTCACGAAACTACATGGCAAGTAAATTTGCAAAATAAAATTTTGTATGGTAATCCTGATGGAGTTGCAGTAGTTCGATTACACGATGCAAACATTGAAGATAAATTTATAGAAATAGGAATGGGTGCAATTCCTGATCGACCTTTTTGGGTTGCAATTCAACTTCCTGAGGAAGGTTACGTTGTAGTTCATGACAAACTTGAAAGGGGTTGGCCTGGAAATGGAAAAGTTATCTTAGCATATGCTGATACCGCAGGATTAACAATCAATAATGGAGAAAGAATCGTAATCACAAATCTCGATGTAGAGGGATTTGCAATTAACTCCTACTCTGTTTGGGGTTTGAAAGGTTCCCAGGATCCACCTGCTACTGTTTCAGGGTTTCTAAATCTTGAAGTACTTTCAGGTGATCCAAAAGAAGGCCCTTTGCACATGTTTCCATTTTATGTAGTTGGTGCACTTGGATGCATAGTTGCATTCTTACTATTTACTAAGAAGCGGAATTAGTTTTGTAATATTTACAACCATTTCTAATTTTACAAACCTCACACATTGGAGAAATAGGTTTGCAAATATTTTGGCCATACATTACAAATGTATCATTGACATCAAGCCAATATTTTTTTGGGATTTTCTCCATTAAGGCAAATTCTGTCTCCTCAGGAGTTTTTGTTTTGACTAACCCTAATCTATTTGAAATCCTGTGAACGTGAATATCTACTGGAATTGCAGGGATTTCATATGCATAAACTAAAACACAGTTTGCAGTCTTTCTTCCAACACCAGGTAAGGCTACCAGTTTTTCTAATTCATCAGGTACCTTTCCCTTATACTTTGAATCAATGATCTTTGCTACTTCAATAATCCGTTCAGCCTTTACATGATAGAAACCTATTGACTTGATTATTTTTTCAACATCTCTAATTTTGGCTTTTGATAATTGTCTTGCATTTTTGTATACCTTAAACAAATCTTTTACAATTCTTGTAGTTGATTCATCCTTAGTCCTTGCTGATAAAATTGTTCCAATCAAAATACTAAATGGTCCATGATCTTCTGCATCATGCAGATCTCTTAATGCTGTAATTCTTGGTGGTTTAACAGCATTCATTGTCTTTCGCATTCCATTTAGAATTTTTTTCATACGTATTTTATCGCGTACAAGTCTTATATCTGTAAAACCTTCCAAATTATCATGGAACTTACTTCGGAAGAAAAAGATGCATTGAATGGTAAACATGGTGAAACAATGCAAACTGCATATCGAATTTTAGTTGCAACTGGAGAGGCAACCAATGCAGAAAAATTAATTCCTATAAAATGGGCACATCTTTCAGGCGTAAATTACAATACAATCGGTGATTCAGGGGAACAATTTCTTAGGGAACTAAGTAAAGATGCTCGTGTAAAAGTTAAAGCAACTGTAAATCCAATGGGAATCGATTTTGATCACATTTCTGAATTTAATCATATTGATGATGAATTTGTAAAAAAACAGGCTAGTATTAGAGACTCGTACATAAGAATGGGTGTAGAACCAACCTTCTCATGCACTCCTTATGATATTTTTGATTTACCTGAAAAAAATACACAAGTTTCTTTTGCTGAAAGTAATGCTGCAATCTTTGCAAACTCACTAGGAGGATTAAAGACAAACAAAGAAAGTGCATTTAGTGCATTAGCAAGTGCAATTACCGGTAAATCACCGTATTCTGATTTACGAAAAGAAAATGTTACCACGCCAATGACAATACGGATGAAAATGGATAATCCAAGTGAGCTAGATTTTGGAATGCTCGGATTTTTTGCAGGAAAAGTTGGTGATACGTCTGTTAATATTTCTGGTGTTTCTCAACCAAACAGACGCAGTTGTAAGGCATTGTGTGGTGGCATGGGAACATCAGGCACTTGTGCAAAATTTAGATTTGTAGATGATGAAGATGAAAAATCTGAGAAAGTTGATTTTGGAAAAGAAGAGATGAATGAAGTATTTGATGAGCTAAATACCGCAGAAAAAGGCGACATCATCACTCTTGGAAGTCCGCAATTAGGGTTAGAGGAACTATCTGACTTATCAAAGATGTTAAAGGGTAAATCATTTGAAAAACGATGTATGGTCTTTTGTTCAAGAGCGGTACAAGAACAAGCACGTACTCTTGATTACATTAATGAAATTGAAAGAGCCGGAGGCGAAATTTTATCAGACTGTTGTACGTGTCTTACACCGCTAATTGATACTAATGAAACTGATGCGGTAACTACCAATTCCATTAAAGGCGCATATTATTTGAAAAATTCTACAGGGGTCGATGTAAATCTCAAACCATTGTCAAAGATCATTGAGGATGAAACAAAATGAGTAAGGTTATTGTTCAAGGAAAAGCACAAGGAAAAGTTCTAAAATCAATTAATCCAATTAATTTTCTTGGAGCAGTTGATAAAAAAACAGGAATAATTCGTGATAAAAAATATGATATTTTTGAAAAATCTATGAAGGATACTGTTCTTGTATTTCCACATGGAATTGGAAGCAGTGTAGGTGCATACACAATCTATTCTCTAAAATCTAACCAATCTGCTCCTATTGCAATGATTTGTAAAAAAGCTGATCTAACTGTTGCATCTGGATGCGCACTTGCAAACATACCAATGGTTGTAGTTTCGACTGAAGAGTTTGATTCTATAGAAAATGGAAATGAAATTTGTATTGATACAAAATCTGAAAAAATTTTAAACTAACCTGTTTCTGTAACTTTGCTTGAACCTGTTGGTAATGCTCTAACATAATCATCAATTAGAAATATTTTCTTAAAATTATCATCAATTTTATCAAATTCAGCTCTAATTTTCTTCGCAATATCTGACATTGTTGAACCTCCAGGTTCGATTACTGCATAACATAGACATTTCTTTTTGATTGGTTCTGGTGGACCACAAACTAACAAGTAATCCTCATCTTCTTTAAAAATCCCGATTGCAAGTTTTAATGATGAAACTTTGATAAAATTTCTTGTACCGTTAATCATGAACGAACCTTTAGCCATTGACTGACCTGTAGGTGCGCCTTTTTTCACCTGATCTGGATTTACCCAAAAACTACTCATTCCATATGCAGATATCTGCCATGCACGACTAAAACAAACTGTAGCATGCGCAACCTCATCCAAACTTAGTGGAAGTATTTCTTCATCCTCTGCTTTTAGTAAAAAGAAAGGTGAACCATGAACTTCTGCATGAAAGACCTTGTCATTTTTTTCTAAATATTTTCTAATTATTGCACTATTTGATGAGCTATCTCTGCCTCCCACGGCCAAAATTCCATCTGATGTGTAAAACCATCTATACCTTTCATACCAGCTCTTTTTTCTCACTTCTTTGAACCCGACTGCTCCTTTTGCAATTTCTCCTTTTTCAATTGTTTTTTCTAATTTAGATTCTGTTTTCTTCATTAATTTTTCAATTGATTTTACAGCAGCTTTTTGTTTTTTTGACTCATCAAATAATTTTGAAGCAATTGTTGGAAGTGATGACTCTGGATTTATTTGAATTTTTGATTCATTAATCTTCATGTAAGGAACTCCTTTCTCACTAATTATCTCTGCATTTTTTTCTTTTAGTGAATTTGTAATAATTTCATTTCTTATGTCGTGTTGTCCTGCAGATGTCATTGTAAATAGCAAATTTGCTACTTCAGCTATTATTTTTGATTTTTCTATAACAACATTGATTGCATTTTTTTGTTCAGATAATGTTTTTTCTAACGATTCTATTTTTTTATCTGCAGGACTACTGAATAATGACTTTCCTTTTTCTAAAATTTCTTCTGTAAAAACAATATCTAATCCCTCGTTGAAACTATCAACTTTTTTTGCATTCAAATTATCATCTGAGAATCTAATTGGATATGCGTCATGCACTTCATCTTCAATTATTACTGATGGATCATGTGGACCTTTTGTTACTTTTGAAAGAGTTGATGTAATTATTTCATATAATGCTTCAAATTCTTCATCTGTAACTTCATTACTTGGTTTTTTTGGATCAATTCCTGATAATCTGATAATCTCTTCAACATATTTTTTTGGTAATCCCAATCCTCTGCCTATTGTTTTACCAATTCCACTAGAAGAAAATAATTTTTTAAAAGATTCTTTTGTTAAATTTAAAACATCTGTCCCATCTTCTGGAGGTGGAATATACTCTAATCCCACACGAAGTTGTCTATGTCTGACATCGATTGAATGTAAAAGTGCTAAAATTTTTCTTTCCTCATTACATAAAATAATATTTC
>CALBOT010000094.1 GCA_937896695.1 uncultured Candidatus Nitrosopelagicus sp.
TGACGAAAGGTTTGCTGGTTATCCTATTCTAATGAAAATGTTCAGACAAAAATTACAAGAATATTTTGGACACTTTGAATTAGTCTTTGTTAGTTGGTCAAATGGAATAAATCCAGTTAGTATCCATGCTGATCACCACTTTCACAAAAGGCACAATCTGCCTGGCAAACACTATTTTAGTTTCATTGTGCCTTACAGTGTAGATAATGATATTTCAAAATGCGGTTTGGCTTCTACTGTAGTGTTTGATGATTATAGAATGTACCCACGTGACGACAATGCTACAGAACACAGAAAAACTTTTTTAGGACACATAGAAGAAAGCAAACTTGCCACAGTCAAAGTAAAAGCAAACAACAAATGGAAACATGGATCTCTCATATGGTGGGATAGTGAATTATTTCATTCAAGCAGTAATTTTGTTAACTTTGAAACTAAGCAGTGTCTAGTCGGACACACCTACATCAAGTAAAGCATCTGCAAATCCTACAAGGTTTCCTTTTATATCTTTCCCAAGCCATACAATATCAGTTGGCATTGTTAAAGTTTCCTTACATATTTTATCATATGCATTTTTGTATTTGTTCCACAGATAATCTATATCAAATTCTTTTATATAATGATAAGCAATCTTTATTAAAGACGAATTATACATGTCATGCTGATTAAAAATAGTAATACTGTCTGTTGGATCTATTGAGCGAGACCACCTAATACCTATCCTATTCCATCCTAAACCATATGCTTTTGAAAAACTCATAGCAAAAGTTTTTATGCAGGGTTGATTAAAATCAAATTCTACATTTTTTACACATCCCATCCACGCACAGTCTAAATGCAAACTTATATTTTTTTCATTACATTCACTTATGATATCTTTCATATCAGTGTGGATAGCACAATGTCCAGGAAAAGGTAAACCAATTATCATTTCAGAGTTTGGTTTCAAATTGCCAATCCTTGCATATTGTATATCTTGATTTAATCGCCAATAGTATTTGTAGTCGTGTTCTAATATTTGTAAGTTGTCCAATCCATGTTTCATTACAAGATTATCAATAAATTGTGTTACTCCTATTATAACTTCTTGATATTTGAAAGGCTTATATCCAACTAACTTATTAATTTTAGTAGATTTTAACTTTTCTACCATACAATTTTTAATATATGAATCAGGAACATTGTTATAATCTGCCATACTAAACTGGTCAACATGTTTTATCAAATCAATATCTTCTCTAACAATTTCATATGTAGCTATAAGTATCGGCATACGGGATTTAAACATTTGAATTCTCTTTTCTTTTTTACCTGTAACAATTTTTAACGGATGTCCACTCTTGTCTTCTGGTTTTCTTTGAATTTTTGTAATCATTTCTGGTGAATTCATATTTGTAATTGTAAGTGGTATCTCTACCCCATTTTCAAGTATCTCTTTTATTGCAATTGGGTCCACAATTTTCATACCAAACATTCCGGCTAATCTTGCTTCATTATATGATAATTCATTAACTTCTTCCAAATTTTCTTTTACAATTTTTGGATCTGCAGATACAACAGAACTATCTTTTTCAAGATCTATGACTGTATCGTATTTTTTATGAAATAAAATCCCTAAATCAGCTGCAGTTCTATCCGAACCGCCTCTTTCATATGTTGTAATAATTCCGTCTTTAGTTTTTCCAATAAATCCTCCAATAGATACGACATCATTTTTTTCAAGAATTTGTTCTAGTTTATTCATTCTTGAACTTGATTCTGAGAATAGAAAATTTGTTGATTCAATATTATTATCTGTAATTATTGGCCAATCATCAAGTGAAATTGTGTCTGATTTAATATCATTGCTTTTTAAAATGAGATTTAAAACATGAGACATTAAAACTTCTCCAGAAAATGCTAATGCTTTTGAACGAATCTCATCCAAAAATTCTTTTTTTGATGAAGCTAGATCAATTGCTTCTTTTGAATTTTTTAAAAATTCTTCGATTATTTCCTTACACAAATTTTTAGACTCATCGTTAACATATTCTAAAATTTTACTGTATGGTTTTTCTACAATTGAAAAATCAAAATTACTACCATTAGCTGCATTGTTTCCTATTCCCAGAATTACATCTGTCAATGATTTTTTTTTACCATCTATCAAAGTCAATGGTGCAGAACAAACCACGACTAATTTGCTATTTTTTTGAATTTCTTTGATTCTTTTTACAATTTCAGGTATACCTTCACCGTCAATCCCTATTGCACTACCTCCAAATTTTGCTATCGTTAGTTTACTCATAATTAATTCAAAATATTATTACCGTATTAATGGTTATTTTTCCCAAAAAGAATTTTTTTAATTTCTATGCCTGCTATATCTGCTCCATTTTGCTGTTGTTCATTTCGATCTTTACTGATATTCTGTGTAATCAAATTCTCCAAGTCAAAAATGTCTTCAAAATTAAATCCCAACTCTTTTGCATTGTCTTCTTGTTCAAAATGATTTTTTATTGGTATAAAGATTCCAGGTGTTCCATAAACTACTGATTCATCAATTGTAGATTTCCCTGCAAGAGAAATGACTAAATCTGCAGCATAAATAATTTCATGAAGATTTTCCACAAACCCCAAATTTCTTATATTTTTTCCAAACACATCATTAATTTTTGGACCTGAAACTAAAACTAGATCAATATTTAATCCAATTTTTTTTATTGCATCAATTGTTTGTTTAATTAAAAATTTACCCGCTTCTGTGCCTCCTGCACAAAGAACAACTGTTTTCTTTTTAAAATTTAAAATTCCTCTAATCTCTTCACGTTTTTTTTGAATTTTTCTTACAATTGGACCTGTTCGTACTATGTTATTTTCATCCATTCCTGATTCTGGCATAATTACCTTGTTTGCTTTTTGTACCATTAGCTGCATTGTTTTGTTCATTTTTTTTTCAATTATTGCTCCAAACCCATTAGTAAATTTTGTTTCAAGAATGTCTGTGATGACTATATTTGGAATTCCCCTCTTTTGTGCTACTGCTATAGATGCAAAATCTTCATCACTTATAATCAAATTTGGTTTCTCACTATTGATAATTTTCTCCGAAATTTCTTTACATTTTTTATAATATTTGTAGTAACTCCATAGCCATTTCAAAGATTTTTCTAATTTCCCATTATGTACTTTAAAATTTGGAGGTGTGTATGCATCCACTGCTTTGATATTATTTTTTTCAAAAAACTGTATGGCTGAACTACCTGAAATTATCTTGCATGATTTTAATCCCAATTGATTAATTATGGCTAGATCTCTTGTTGCATGCCCTAATCCTATTGGACTACAGAAAAATAGAATTTTTGTCATATTCTGATTATTTTTTCTTTTCAAAGATTTAAATGGATTTTAACTAAGAACTTTTTGGCGGGCTCGTAGTCTAGCTCGGTTATGACGTCGCCCTTACACGGCGAAGATCCGGTGTTCAAATCACCGCGGGCCCACTACCGAATATTTTTTAATTCGACAAAACTACAGAAAAATACATGTCAGAACTAAACATGAATGATAAAATGACTCTTGTTCAATATGCCATTGAAAAATATGAGAATGAGGAAGAGCTTCTTTCAAAACTATCTTCTGTTTTGCCCGAAAAAGATATTCAACGAAGTTTGGATACTTTGATTGGAACCCAAAAAGTTAGAAGAATTGGTCCTGAAATAATTCAAAATAATACTAGTCATACTGAGTTGCCTGAACTTCCAGACAATGTGAAAGAATTACTGGACAAAATCTGATTCTAAAACCCTCTTAATCCTTGAGGTCTTGCATTTTCAGGATGTTTTGTCAACCATCCAATTTTTTGAAGCATCTCTTCTTTATCTTGAGGGAACGTTCCTGCAATATTGTATGCATTTGAACCATGATTTGCACGAAAAACTATTTGATTTTCTGCATTAATGTTTGACACTAGCAATTCTAATTCTTCTAATGATTCGTTATCATCTATTCTGACAAATTCTCCTCCCCATTTTGTAATGAATTCCTCTTTAATCCCATTCTCTAGATACAATGTTAATGCTCCAACAAAATCTGGTTTTGATGCACTGATTACCTTGCCTGTCTCTATTGCATTTTCTTTTGAGTATTTTTTTCCTCCTAATCCTAAAATGACCATGCATGACAACTTGAATCCAATATCTTTTGCTTTGTTACATGCTTTGATGATTGATTGTGCTGTTGCACCCTTAGTAACTTTCCTTAATACAATATCTGAACCACTTTCAATTCCAAGATATAACATATTCAATCCTGCATCATGTAATTTCTGTAGATCTTCTGGAGATTTTTTCAATAGATTTCTTGGCATTGCATAACATGAAATTCTCTCTATCGAAGAAAATTTCTCTCGAATGTATTTGAGTATCTTTTCCATGTATTCTGTTGACAAATTAATTGCATCTCCGTCTGCCAAAAAGATTCTTTGTGTGTCTGGCATAATCTTTGCCATCATGTCAATTTCTCCTTTTACTTCGTCCCATGTTCTTTCAGAATATTCTTTTGATCTGTACATATCACAAAATGAGCATTGATTAAATGAACAACCAAGTGTGACCTGAAAAATTAATGAATTTGCTTCTGATGGAGGCCTGTAAAGAGGCGCATCGTAATTTAACATCATTATATCTATTAATTACAAGAATTGGTTATAATCTTAATGAAGATCCTTAAAAAAGGCGCTGAGGCTGATGTATATCTCTCCTCATGGAATGGAAAAAAATCAGTCTTAAAAGTTCGAAAGGAGAAAAAATATAGAAATCCAATGCTTGATACAAGAATACGAAAACAAAGAACAATTAGAGAAGCACAATTAATCTCTGATGTAAAATCATTTGGTATCTCTACGCCTCTGATTCATTTTGTTGATTACAAAAAATTCTCAATTTACATGCAATATGTAAATGGAAAATTAATACGTGATATGGATGAAAAATCTATTCCCAAAGTTTGCTTACAATTAGGAAAAATTGTCGGCAATCTACATAAAAATGGAATTATGCATGGTGATCTAACTACTTCAAATTTCATACTCACTAAAAAAAATTTATTTTTAATTGATTTTGGATTGGCAAATAGAACTGAAAAGCCTGATGATCATGCAGTAGATCTAAGATTGTTTAAGGAAATTTTGAATAGTGCACATGCTAATGTCATGGAAAAATCCTGGAAGAATTTCATTTCTGGTTATGAAATCTCTGTCGGTAAGAAACATTGTAAGAAAATTCTTCAATTGGTCGGAGTAATTGAAAGTCGTGGTAGATATGCAACAGTCGTCTGAATTATTTTTTGTATCGTCTAATACTCATAAATTCGAAGAAGCTCAAAGAATATTATCAAATTTGGGACTTAAAATCAATCTCTATAAAACAACTTTGGAAGAAATTCAATCAAATTCTCTTAGCGAAATTGCAAAACGAAAAGCATTAGACGCTTTTTCAAAAATTGAAAAACCTGTAATCATTGAAGATGATGGTCTTTTCATTGATTCGCTTGGCGGATTTCCTGGTCCTTACTCGTCGTATGCATATGACACAATTGGAAACAAAGGCATTATCCGTTTATTAGAAAATATTGAATTGCGAAATGCAAATTTCACCGCAATCATTGCTTTTTTTGATGGTTCAAGTGATGTAAAATTATTTGAATCTAATATCCCTGGAAAAATTTCATTATCGATTGAAGAAGGAGGTTGGGGTTATGATCCAATATTCATTCCTGATGGAGAATCAAAAACATATGCAAACGTTTCTGATAAGGATAAATTTTCTCATAGATCTGCATCGTTAAAAAAATTTTCAGATTGGTTTATGCATATGCAGTAAGATATCTTTCTGTAAATCTTTTATTGTTTTGCAAAACTACTATTCTTGATATTTCACTTTCGTCCATTACTTCAAATCTGTCTGATTTTTCTGCTATTTTTTCTGAAAACTTTCTAACATCATTCATTTCAACCATGTTCTCGTATTCTAAACGATTTGTTGAGCGTCCAATATGCATGTAAGATTTTAATTCTATGAAATGCGCATTTGATTTTTCAAATATTGATCTAAAACCAGATATCATTTCCTCTGAATCATTCCAATTTTTGATTAATGTAACTCGTAACACGGTTCTTGTATCCAAATCTGCAAGCATTTCTAAAGTTTTATTCCATCTCTGCCATGAATCATCGTATTTTGGTCTGTTAATTTTTAGAAATGAATCGTAGTCTGATGCATTTGTTGAAAGATAAAGTTGTGTCGGTAATGCATCTTCATCCGCTAATTTCTGAATCATATCTGGTTCTTGACCGTTAGTAACTAAGAAAATTGATTTTGTTGCTTCTAGTGATTTTAGATATTTTATCAAACTTGGTAATTTCGGATACATTGTTGGTTCTCCAGATAATGATATTGCATAATGACTAGGTGTGAGTGATTCTTTGATTTTCTGTTTATCCTGACTAGGATCCCCATAATGACCTACAATCAGTTTTCTTCGTTCTTCCATTAATTTTGACATGATATCTTTTGGTTCAGCAACTTTTTGTTCATCCATTTTCAAGGAATCATAAAATTCCATTGGTCTCCAACAATAAACACACCTATTCTCACAATGCATTCCAGCTGGAGAAAATTCCATGCATCTGTGTGTACTAATTCCATAAAATTTGTGTTTGTAACAACTTCCTTCATTTCTAAAAGATTTTTTTGTCCAGTGACAAATTTCTACTGTTGAATGATCTGCTACGCCGTATTTTGCTTTCTTTAGCTGCTTAGAAATATTTGATTTAATCTGAATCAGTTGTTCATCTTTGTCAACTATTTCACCAGAACAACTCATATGCATATTTTCTAACTGTTTTACTTAAACCATGACATTTTTAATAGATAATCCATTAATGAAACTTTAATTTTGATTTGTATCTTACATTATCATGAAAAAAAACCTACTAATATTTTCGTTATTTCTTCTTTTATTTTTTGCAAATTCTGAATATGCTTATTCTGAAACTGTAAAATTATCACAGGATGGTGGGATGGAACTTGAAATAGTACATCCTGATTCAGTCTTGAATGAAAGAACATTTTCAATATCGTTTCTGATACAAAATAACGGATGGGAAAGTAAACAAGATATTATTTTAAAATTAACAAATCCTGATCAAGTATTCATACCAGTTACCGAAGATACAATACACATTGAAGAATTAACAGCATCTAGCTCTTTTGGCAGTACGTTGGATTATGTTGTTCATGAAGATGCCACAGAAGGAATTCACTTCATCAATATTGACTATTCTCAAATATTACTTAATAACAATGTTGAACCTATGCCTCATACAAAAATGAATGTTGCAATACCAATTCAAGTATTAAACAAACCTGAAATAATCATTGAAACCATCTCTCCCGAATCTATTTTTGGAAAATCTGAGTTCTCTATACAAGCAACGATAATATCAAATGATATTGATCTTGAAGATATCACTTTAGAAATACTTGCACCTGACATTAAATTTAGAGGTGATACTTTTTACAAATTATCCTCACTTGAAAAACAAACCCCGTACACAATTTCTGCAGAATTAATTACTCCTGTTGAAAACATTACAACTGAATATACAATTCCTGTAAAAATTGTGTTGACTTATACTGATGATTTAGGAGAAACAAATACTTCGACACAATCAATGCCTCTGTTACTGCGACCAAAAACCTTCATGGAATTAACAAATGATGGTGGAATATGGATTGGAGATTTCTTTATTGCTCCTTATGTAAGCATAGGTACTATAGTTGGTATTCCTGCCGGTGCAATAATATCTCTAATTATTCGTCGTTCGCAAAATAAGAAGAAAGAATTCTCGACTAAATAATTCCAAAAAAAAAGTGTATATACATGAAAAAAGTGCTTCTGCCATGTTAAAGACAGTAAGTATTGCAGGCATTGAAGAACAAGGAATTCCATTCAAAAGAGAAAGTACAAGCTTAGATGAAGCAACTCAACATGTATCTCTTGGTAATTTAACTTGGATAGAATGTGTTGTTGATGACATTGTTACTGAAACTCCAAAGATTCTTAAAAAATTAAATATCAATATGGATTCTAGCACATTACTTTCTGGTTATCTCACAGAATACGAAGACATTGGTGATACTCTTGGAATTATGGTTCCTTTTATTTTCACAGGAGAAAATAGAACACAAACTTCACCATGTTTGATTTTTGTAAAAAAGGATCTAATTGTCACAATACATGATGACTATGGTGGAAAAATTACAAAATTATATAATTACTCAAACTCTCTTATGAGAAAATTACCTCAAACTCCAGAAAATTGGGCAGATAGACAAACAATGTTGCTCTTTAGATTGCTTGATGAAGTCAGTGAAACAAACTTCTCTGCTCTTAGAACAATTGTTGAACGTGCAGAACAAATCGAAATTGATCTTGCAGGTTCGCGTCAAATACATCGAGATTTATCTATTGAATTATCTAATATGAAACGATCCCTTTTATCATTTCTTAATGCTGTGTGGGCTACTCATGATACTGTAAGAAATCTCAAATATGGTGATCCTGATATGTTAACTGATGATGATGACATATTGGAGAAATTTGAAGTTATTCTTGCAACTTTGGACAGACAAATCCAAATGGCAGAAAATGTAATGGAAGTCATATCTACTGGTATTACTGTTATACAAACAGAATCTACAAATCAATTAACCAAATTGATAGTCTGGTTAACCGTAGCTGCTACTGCAGTTCTAGTCCCTAACACACTTGCAACAATATTTGGTATTCCTGGACTTGAATTTTCTTACGTGTGGGTTATTCCTGTGTTGATATTTGCTACAGCTTTATCATCAATTATCACATTTAGATGGACAAAACAATATAGAATTTTACCATTTGGTTCATCCAAACTGAAACGTATAAAGCGTAAATTCAAAAAATAGCCTCAATTCACAAACGTAGCTATAAGATTAATACAACAAAAAAATTCAATTCCTTTGTGGCCTCTGTCGTCCAATGGCTAGGATAGGGGATTGTGGATCCCCGGATGGGTGTTCGATTCCCCCCAGAGGCCCTTAATCTCTAAAAAATACCAAATTTGCTTGATTCCATTTCTTCTTTTATGGCAAATTTTATTTTCAGATCTTTTCCTTCCATTCTTTCAGATAATAAAGAAACAAATTTTTTGTCCAGACCTTTTCCCTTGTAATTGTTGAATTGTTCTCCCATCATATCTGCAAGTTTAGTGACCATTTCTCTATTTACAGATGCAACAAAGAAGTGCCAGCCGAATGCAAATTCTGAGTCGGTGATAACGAAATCATCTTGTCCATGGACAGTTGATTCCATATTGCTTAGTACTTTTCCAAGCTCTTTGCTTGTTTTGTCATATTCTGTAGCTGAGACATTGATGTTTATTCTCTCTTCCATACTAATACTTGATTTTTGGAAATAAAAGGTTGACTTGTTATTTCAACAAGTGCTCAATCTCAATTCCAAAATATTCTCTTAGAATTGCAATGTATGATCTTATTGACTCTGGAATTTCTTCTCCACACGCAACTCCAAGATTCTTTGCGTTTATCCAAATTGTTAATGCTTGAATTATTACAAGAAATCTGTCATTTTCTGGATTGTCTCGACCTATTGATTTAGTATATCTTTCAGCATATTCCCATGCTGTAACAAATCCTATACATTCTGTTTCAAACACTGCTAACAATTGTTTTTTCAAATCATCTGTTTGGTTTAAGGGAGTTTTATTCATAATGTATGGAAAATTCACTTTTTGTGGCAAACATCCTGGCAATGGTGCCCAAATTGTTATTATTCTCACATTATTTTTTAATTTTTGAAATTTTTCAACTAAAATTTCTAAAATTTCTGCATCCATAAACCAACACAGAATTACATCTGCATCATCAAACCTTGCCTCACAAACATCATGTTGAATTACTTTAACGTTTGAATTGTTTTCTTCATCAATATTTTTTCTTGCAAGACTGATCATTTTTTCTGAATTATCAATTCCAATAGCATTTTTTACATTAAATTCATCTCTTGCAATTTTAAGACTAATTCCGTTTCCAGAACCAAGATGATAAAATGTATCGTCTTCGCCTATTTCTGCAAATTTAAAAATCTCTCTAATAGTATCAGGAGGAATTTGAATTTCTTCTCCTGACAGAATGGATTGTGGTAATGTGGATAGATATTCTTCGATTTTCAATGTACTGATAAAATATTTAGAGAATTTATTCCCTTATGCTCTCTAAAACTGATACTGCCTGCCATAATGTAGTTCTGACAAATGATGGTACATTTGGATCCTGTGTAATGTCATCTAAACTGCTAATTGCATTGGCAGCTCTTACTGATATTGAATATTCATCAGTTTGTAACTCTATGATCAAATCTGAAATTGTTTTTTTAAAATTCTTTGGTGTTGAATGGCTAGTTGCCAATTGATTTAGTGTTTGAATAGCACTTTCCATTGCTTGTTTATTTTCATCGCTCATTTTCTACACCTCTATGAATACATCCTCTGATTCTATTACCACTGTATATGACTTTAAATCATTAATTTTTACCGGAAATTTTTCCATTTTTCCTGTTTCACAACTAAATTGTGCTGCATGCCATCCACATGTAACTGTTGAATCTTCTAAATTTCCTTCTGACAAACTTGCACCAGCATGCGTACATATATCATCACATGCAAAATAGTTTCCATTTACATTTGCAACAAGAATTTCCTTACTATCTATCGAAACTTTCTTCATTTTACCTGATTCCAATTCTGCTGATTTACATGCAATAATTTTTCCCACGAACTAAATTCATTTTATATTCTTAATAATTTTTCTTATTTCATGGAGAATCAACCTCGACTAGCACAAAATTCTGACAAAAACATTGTTTTGAATTTTTGCAAAAATACATTTTCATGGGGTGATTACATACATGAAGTCTGGGATAATTGGCTTAATGAAGGAAATCTAATTGTTGTTGATAACAATCAAATTCCAATCTCAATGATACATGCAGCATTTTATCCAGATGAGAAATTGGTTTGGATTGAAGGAATACGTGTTGAAAAAAATTTTAGAAAAATTGGCATTGCTCAAAAAATGATATCTTATATTGAAACAACTGCAAAATCAAAAAATTATGAAATTTCTAGAATGCTCATTGCATCTGAAAATAAACCGTCTTTATCATTGGCAAAAAAAATAGGTTATAAAATAATTTCAAAATGGAATTATTTTTCCTTAGAATCCAAATTGACTAATGAGGAAACTGGAATTATATCTAATTCTTGTATGGATTGTATTTCTCATTTTGAAGAAAAAAACTTTCATTTCATTGAATCTTGGAGATGGATTCCATTAACTGATAAACGATTCAAAAAATTAAATTTAGAAAAAAAGATCTTTTGTCAAAAAAATCATGAAAATATAACTTCTTTGGGAATAATAACCGAATCAAAATCTTTTGAAAATACAATAATTTTAGAACTTATTTCTGGAACTGAATCTAAAAATATTATAAAATTTACACAAAATCTTGCACGTCAAAAAAATTATTCAAAAATTAGAATATTAACTGAACTTGAATCATTACCTTTGATTGAAAACCTAGAAAACAAGTTCCCATTCTATTTGATGGAAAAAAAACTCTAATCTACAAACCTAACTTTATTTTTAATGGTTCCTAGTTTTTCAATTTCCATTTCTATGTGGTCGCCATCTTTTAGGTAAGGTATATTTGGATTATTTAGAGCAACACCGGCTGCAGTTCCAGTTGAAATAATGTCTCCTGGTTCTAGTGTAATTGATCTACTGAGTATGGATATGATTGATGGAATTTTTATGAACATATTTGACGTTGTAGAATCTTGTCTCACTTCTCCATTAATCTTTGTTAAAAGCTTGAGGTTTTGAGGATCCTCAATCTCATCTTTTGTTGTAATCCATGGACCACATGGTGCAAATCCATCAAATGATTTTGCTCGTGTAAATTGTTTATCCTTTGCTTGAATGTCTCTGGCTGAAACATCATTGAGTATCATGTATCCAAAAATCACATCCATTGCTTCTTCTTCTGAAATATTTTTACATTTTTTTCCAATAATCAGAGCAAGTTCTATCTCATAATCCAATTCTTTTACAAAATTTGGACAAATAATCTCTGCATTAGTTCCATTTAGAGCAGTTCGTGGTTTGTTTACAATTGCCGGTTCTTTTGGAGGTGTTAGTTTTTGTTCCTCTGCATGGTCTTTGTAGTTGAATGCCAAACAGATTATTTTGTTAGGATTAGGAATTGGTGCTAAAACATCAAAATCTGATAAATCATGCTTGAACTCAATCTCATCGATTTTTGGTAAAATCTCTTCGAACCATCCATCAAATAAGAAATCTCTGATGTTCATTGGAATTGGTATTCCTGTAGAATGTGTTATGTCGTCTTTTGTGGCAATTTTATCATCTTTAACTAAACCAAAAGTTTCTCTATCTGATTTT
>CALBOT010000095.1 GCA_937896695.1 uncultured Candidatus Nitrosopelagicus sp.
TTTACACTTTACTGCATCTCTCATCTTTACAACAGTACCGTGACATTTTCTACATTTTGTAAATAATACTCCTAGTTCTTGTGAATCGATAGTTGCATGTATTGTTCCATTAATATGACTAATTATTTTTGCTTTGACAACGTCTTGTGCTAACGCAATGTTCTTTTTTCTAATATGTCGTGTAACACAAATACATTCCAAGTCTGAATTCACTTTTTTTCCATTAACAAATTTTATCATTATGGCAATCATAGATGGTAAATTTGCCTCTACAACTCCTATGATTACATCCCCCACATTTGGAACTGTGATCTGTTTTTGTCGATTTATTGACGCTAATCTTTCAGACGAATCTAAGTTAATTTCTCCAATTGTTGTGGCTCTAATAGACTCATCATCTTCGAATGTATTATCTCCTGGAAGGTATTCTTCAATCGATGCAATTTTTTCACCAGGAATTCTTAATTTTTCATTCATATCTATTTGAATAAAATTTTACTATTAATTGTTTTTAGGGTTTCACATACTTGATAAATCACCAATAATTTACTACCACATGGAAGAACAAATGTCAAGTAAATTTGTTACATATTTCACTTTTTTGGTTACTATTGGAATTGTTGGAATTAGCATTATCTCGGTAATTTTTCCTGCATTAATCATTTCAACCACATATGAATTTCCAAATAACTTGGAACCATTTGAAACAAGTCCTTGGGCATTACCAATCATATTATCAATTTTCTCATTGTTATCATTAGGTTTTCTTTACAAAAATGAAAAACTTCCTTCTTTTCTATACTCTGGAATTAAATTCATTTTAAATTTTGAAACATCTAAAAGAGTTACAATTCTTTCAGGAATCATTATTTTAGGATTATACATTGGATTTTCTTCAAATGAATTATTTTTAAATGAAGTAAATCAATGGCCTGATTATTTGATTCTTGAAGAAGCACTTGTTATCTGGCCTTCAACAGATCATTCTAGTATATACGTGAATGAACAAAACACGCGATATGTTCGGATGATGTTACTAGATTTCTCTCAAGAATTTTTACAAAATATTAAATTTTTACCATTTGTTGCAAGTATTCTGGTTATAATATTCACCGCATTAATTACAATTCAAATTTCCAAAAAAAGATTCGCCGGAATTATTTCAATGATAATCTTGCTCCAAAGTATTACATTTACTGATTTTGATACAATAGCTGTTTATGAAAATTTCTGGGTACTCTTTTTTCTAATATCGTTATACACAATTCAAAAAAGATCCTGGTATATTTCTCCAATTTCTTTTATTCTTTCAATTTTTTCAAAAGCATTTGTTATTACCTATTTTTGGATTAACATATTTTTTATTTATCGTGCAGAAATTCCAAAAAAGACCAAAATTCTCATAATGTCTAGTTATGTAACCATGATTTCAATAATTTTTTTCATATTTCAAAATCAGAGTAGTATAATATATGATCAAATAATTAAAATTGATTTTAATTCATTTTTGAATGGATTCACAGGTTGGGGAAACTCGATGCAATTAGATCCTTTTGTAATGTTATCTATTGTACCATTAACTATTGGGTTGTTTCTTAAATCATTAAAAGGACTAAAACAATCTGATTCTATTTTAATAATGATTATGGGTACTATCTTAGCTGGTCCGTTGATATCTCTGGTAACTGATTTCTATTTTATCTTGCCATATCGTTTTATACCATTTATTGTTGCAACGGCAATTGGAGTCGGCATATTCTTGAGTAAAGAAAATTAATCGCTTCTAATTATAGTCCAAAAACTAGTTACTGAATCTGATGGTTTAACTGTATATGAGTGGTTTAACCCTCTAAAAATTTCAAACCGTTCGCCTTTCTCATTATTTATTCCTAAACTTGTAACATAAGCTCTATGATACCAATTACATTGGTCTGAATACCCTGGCACTTGATATACTTCTGTAATGCATTTCTCATAATTGTAATTCACTTCAACTTGTCTCATTTCGATATTTTTTGCATTAATGATACCTTCTTTCATGATTGGCAATGTATCTATGAATTGATCTGTTACTGGATTAGGAAGATATCTGCTAGCTTCCGTCTTCACTACGCTAACCAATTCTCCATTTGAGTTTCGTAAAACATTAATCGAAGATGCAAAATATTTTGAATCTTTAATTTTTATAAGATCATCCTCATCTGGATTGAGATACAAGGATTGTCCAAATGCACTAACTGAAAATACTGACACAAGTGATATGGATACTATGATTAGTATGGGATATTTCATAATTATAACCAATGTGGTATTTCTAAATAATTATCTAATTTTTCATTATTGAACATTTTTAATAATGCATTTGCTTGTGGTGTTGATAACATAGGCTTGTCAAATTCATTATCTGTTGAAATTCTTGGACATGCAACCTGGATAAATGCATCAATTCCTGTAAAATTTTTCAATCTATCGCTAGTAATGTCAGTTAATGCCAACAATTGAACTTCTTTACCTCTTTCTTCAAGTTCTTTTTTAAATTTCAATGCAGTAACTTTTGCAAATTGGCCTTCTTTAAGACCTACAATAACTCCAAAAACTTTTGCATCCATTGCTTTGTAAATTTTTAATGTTGCTTTTTTCTCTAATTTTTCTGCAAAGTTAGTAACATCTCTTACTTCATTGAAATAGGGATCTAAAATGTAGGTTTTTACTTTTGTTGATATCGCAACACCTGCTGCATGAAAATTACTTTGTCCTAAAAATAAATTTGCATCTACTTCTTCTTTAATTTCCATGGCAGGATAAAATTCGCATCCAAAAACCTGTCCGTCATTTAATTGTCCTTTCCCTTTTCCAATTTTTACAAAAACTCCTCCGTCTTCAAGTTCTTTTCTCACTGGTTCAACTTGGTGAAGATGTTGGCTATCTGTAATTAATGAAACTGTTTTCCCTCTAAAAATTTCCAATGCTTTCGGAATAACTGTATCAAAAGTGACATTATCAAAGGCATCAATCATGATGACATTATCTTGCTCACCTGGAAATGTTTCTAGTTTATTTGTATGACCAATATTGAACAAAATTTCTGCACCTAACACTTTTGCACCATTGGAATTAAGATCACATGTTCCCCATGTTGTATCAGCTAAAACAAATGCTGGAATATCAAATTTTTTTGTAATATTTATGGCTGTTTCTTGAACTTGTGGCAACATGCCATCTGGAGCATTTAATGCAATTGTGACTGGTTTTCTTTGAGATATTATTTCAAAAATTCTCTTTTCATCAATTACTATCATTTGTTCTAAAAAGTGTCATTTTGAATTTAAACCAAACTCTTCAACAAATCACTAAAATCCCTATATTTTGTATAGAATCTATGTCAAAACAAATACTTCGTATTGGAATTGATGATACTGATTCACCAAAAGGCATGTGTACTACATTTTTAGCCTATAAAATCATCAACCGATTGAAAAAAGAAAATGTGGATTTTCTTGATTTCCCAAATTTGGTAAGATTTAATCCTAATATCCCATGGAAAACTAGAGGGAATGGTGCAGTAGGAATAAAAATTTCCACTTCTAATCCTGAAAAAATTAAAAATTTAGTAAAAAAATTTGTTGAACAGTATTCTGATGTTAAAAATGGAGCAAATCCGGGTCTTGTTTTTTGTCAAGATGAAAATATACCAGATGAATTTTTGAAAATTAGTTCTGATGCAATGTGGAAATTAATTCATAGAAATGAAGCTAAAAAAATTCTCTCAAAATACAATTTTGATTTTTTTTATCTTGGCAATGGTCAGGGACTAGTTGGTGCAACCGGTGTTATAGGTTATGATTTTCAAGATGAAACATATGAATTACTTTCTTATCGTAAAACATCTCAATTTGGAAAAAAACGTTCGATTGATAAAACTAAGGTTAAAGAGATGCATGAAAAGACATATCCTAATACATTCAACAGTTTTGATTCAAAGAAAAATAAAGTTCTGTTAATGCCTCATGGACCTGATCCTGTTTTTTATGGAGTTCGTGGTGAAAATTCATCAATATTGATTTCTGCATCAAAAATGATTGCACCAAAAGAAAAACTTGCTGGTTATATGATCTTCAAATCGAATCAAGGTACTGGTGATCATCTAAAAAATGAAATTGATGTAAATGATTTTTTGCCATACACCTCTGGAACATTACAAGGCATTGTATCAACAAAACCAACTATGACTAGAGGTGGACATGTATTTTTCTCAATGATTGTAAATAATGTGAAAGCTCACTGTGCAGTCTATAAGCCAACACGAATTACCAATGTTGCCAAAGAACTAATTATCGGAGATATGATTAAAGTTGGAGGTGGAATTAGAAAAGCGTCAAAAACACACCCACGAATTTTAAACATTGAGTTCATTGAAATTTTAAAACTTCAGAAGAAGTCTAAATTAACAAATCCATTTTGTAAAAAATGTAAAAAAAATATGAAATCCAAGGGAAAAAACCAGGGATTTCAATGTGTGAAATGTAAAAACTCTTCTACTCATAAAATTCGCCAATTTCTTCCACGTTCTATTAAAGAACAGATCTATGTACCTGAAACTTCTGCTCATCGTCATCTAACAAAGCCTGTCCAGCGCATGAAACAAAAATCTAAGAATGAAAAATTTGATCCGAACTCACCTTGGATCACTAATTTTTAAAGTCATAGTAGCGGGGAGTAGATTTGAACTACTGATTTTCGGGTTATGAGCCCGACGGGATGACCTGACTTCCCCACCCCGCTGTACAAAAATCTCTTATGAGGTATATACGCGTTTCAAATTCGGAAATGAATAAAAGGATTCTAGTCCAATTTTTCTTATGATTCCTAGGTATAGAAAATTTCAAATTGTTGGCATTGCTGGTGCTCTGTTATTCTCTGCTGTAGTTTTAACTGATTCATTACCTTCTAATTCACCACCACTTCCTGAACCTGTAATTCAAAATGTTTCAACTGAATCTGTAGAAATTGTGGCGACAAACTTTGATAAACCATGGTCGATTGCATTTGATGATGATAGGATATTTGTATCTGAAAAATCTGGAAAAATCAAAATTGTAACATCTTCCGGCATACTTGATTCACCTTTAATCACCTTACGTACTCCTGAAATTTTTGGTGGTGGTTTACTTGGAATAACAACACATCCTGATTTTTCAGATAATCATTTTCTTTATGCATATTATACATATGAAGAAAATGAAAAATTATGGAATAAAATAATCAGAATCACAGAAGAAAACAACAAATCTGCCGAGGTTATCACCATTCTGGATAAAATACCAGGTTCTGCATTTAGTAATGGTGGAGTTATAAAATTTGGTCCTGACGGAAAATTATATGTTGGAACAGGATCTGTTAGTGATTTTTCAAATGAATCTCAAAATCTCAATTCTCTTGTAGGGAAAATACTTAGATTAAACGATGATGGAAGTATTCCATCTGACAATCCGTTTGAAAAATCATATGTATTTTCACTTGGACATAGAAACCCAACAGGTTTTGCTTGGAATGATGCTGGACTCATGTATGCAACTGAATCTGGACCGACAAAAAATGATGAAATTAATCTAATAACTGCAGGTTCTAACTATGGTTGGCCTGAAGTTCAATGTTTTTCTGACAACAATAATTTTGTAAATCCTTTAGAATGTTTTGATCCTGGATTGGAACCGGGAGGAATAATATTTTATTCTGGAGATAAACTTGACATTGGTAATGAAATGATTTTAGCTTCACAAAAAGCAACAAATCTATTCATAGTTCAAATTAGTGATAATGATGTAAATCTTGAACGTATTTTGAGTGGTTTAGGCAGAATTAGAGATGTAGCACAGAGTCCTGATGGATATGTATACATCATTACGACAAATACCGATGGAAAAGCATTTCCAGCACCAGATGATGACAAATTATTGAGGATAATGAAATAAAATGACTGATTCATCAATTCCAAAATTCTTTGAGAAGTCTCATGAGGAAAAATTAGATATTATTTGTAATTTTTCAGACTTGAATGATGAAGAACTAAATCATCTCAAAAATGCAACTGGTGGATTAAATTTTGAATATGCAAACAAAATGATTGAAAATGCAATCGGAACATTCTCTCTTCCTCTTGGAATTGCCACTAATTTCAAAATTAACAATGTAGATTATCTTGTTCCTATGGTGATCGAAGAACCTTCTGTAATTGCTGCTGCATCAAAGGCTGCAAAAATTGCTAGAATCCATGGTGGTTTTACTGCTAATGTTGATGGAAATATCAGTATAGGACAAATTCAAGTTTTAGATGTAAATATTCAAGAGTCAATTTCTATTATAACTTCAAATTCTAATCAGATAGTTGAATTAGCAAATTCTGCAAGTAAAACATTACCAAAATTAGGTAAGGGTGCAAAAGAAATACAATGTAAAGAAATCAAAACTTCAACGTCATCTATGCTAATTGTAGAATTAATGATTGATGTAGGTGATGCAATGGGTGCTAATGTTACCAATACAATGTGTGAAACTGTTGCACCATTAATTGAAAAATTAACCGGTGGAAAAACATTATTGAGAATACTTTCAAATTATTCTACAAAACGAATGGTTTCTGTTTCTGCAACTTTTGATAAAGATTCAGTTGGAGGAGAACAAGTTGTTGATGATATGATTTCTGCGTATGAATTTGCTGATAATGATGTGTATAGAGCAGTTACTCACAACAAAGGAGTAATGAATGGAACTATTTCTGTTGCAAATGCAACTGGACAGGATAGTCGAGCAATTGAAGCGGCTGCTCATGCATATGCATCACACACTGGAAGATATCGTTCATTAACTCACTGGTCAAAAAACAACGACGGGCATCTTGTAGGAAAATTTGAGATCCCACTTTCAGTTGGTATTGTTGGAGGAGTAACTAATAATCATCCAATTGCAAAAATTTGCACAAAAATACTAAATCTAAAAAATGTTCAAGAATTGTCATGTATTATTGCTTCAACTGGATTGGCACAGAATTTCGCAGCTATGCGTGCCTTAGCGACAGAGGGAATTCAGAAAGGTCATATGAAATTACACGCTCGAAAACAGGCAAGTAATTCCTAACAAAATACCCAAAGAAAATTTTCTACTTGTTTTAACCATCCATTATATTACGTATAGTTATTCGTATAGAAATGTCCAAAGTAAAATTTGCAATCCCAAAAGGCAGTCTGGAAGAGGCTACATTCAAGCTTCTCGAAAGCTCATGGACTAAAGTTAGTAGAAAAAGTAGAACGTATCGTGTTTTCCTAGATGATCCTGAAATTATGGTAAAAATGTTACGACCTCAAGAAATTCCAAATCTGGTTTATGATGGATTGTATGATGTCGGAATTACAGGAAAAGATTGGATTAATGAAACCAAATCTGATGTTGAGCCTTTACTTGATCTAGAATATGGAAAAATAAAATTAGTTATTGCAATACCTGACACATTAAAATTCAAAAATTTTGATCAGATGATTGCTGAATACGCAAAAAAGAAAAAAATTCTTCGTATATCTTCCGAATATCTTACAAACGCTTCAAAGTTTATCAAGAGTTCTAAATCATACAAAAAAACATTTGGAAATAAGGATCCAATGATTATTACTCCTTGGATGAGAGTTGGAAACAACAAAAATGTTCAAATTCACTTGTCATTTGGTGCAACTGAAGCAAAACCTCCAGAGGATGTAGATGCAATAATGGATGTTACAGAAACTGGAACAACTTTGAGACAAAATGGATTGAAAATTATAGATACTGTAATGGAATCTAGTGCACATTTAATTGCAAACAAAAAATCTTTAAAAGATAAGAGCAAACGTGGAAAAATATTTGATATTGTAACTCTAATGAGTGGTGCAGTACAAGGAAAAAAATATTTACACTTGTATCTTAATATCAAAGAAAACAATATGAAAAAATTACTAAAAGAACTCCCGTCACTTAAGAAACCAACAGTCAGTCCATTAAGTGAAAAAGGTTGGGTAGGTGTAAACACTGTAATTTTAAAAACTGATTTCCACAAACTTATACCAAAACTTCGAAAGATTGCTCAAGGAATAGTTGTACATGAACCACGACAAATTCTTCAGTTAGAGGAGATAAAGCGTGACGAAGAGAATTGATCAAAATATTACAAGTTGATAACGTTGACAGTTTTGTAGAATCTAGACGTCAAAAAACCTCACAAAAAGACAGAAAAATTGTACAATCCATTTTAGATGATGTTAGAAAGAATGGAGATTCTGCTGTCAAAAAATACGAACAAAAATTCAATGGAAAGAAAACAATTCAATTACGTGTAAATAAACAGGAAATTAAAAATGCAAAAATCACTGATGCAGAATTTTCTGCATTACAATCATCTGCGATACAACTATCAAAATCACAAAGAATTCTAAGCAAGAGTTTAATTCAATCTATCAAAAAAATTCCTGGCATCTCATTTGTACCTATTCCAAGTGTTGGTTGTTACATACCTGGTGGTCAAGCTAGATATCCAAGTTCGGCAATCATGTCTATGATTACTGCTGCAGAAGCTGGAGTAAAGAAAATTCTAGTCGTTTCTCCTCCTAATTCTGATGGAGTAATAGATCCTTTGACAATTACTGTTGCTCAGAATTGTGGTGCAGAAATTTACAAAGTAGGTGGTGCACAAGCAATTGCTGCACTTGCTTATGGAACAAAATCCATACCAAAAGTTGATAAGATTGTTGGTCCTGGAGGAAAATTTGTTAGTATCGCTAAGGCAATTGTAAGTGAAGAAACTTCAATTGATATGATTGCTGGACCAACTGAACTTGGAATTATCGTTGATTCAACAGCTGATCCTGAATTAGTTGCATATGATCTTATTTCTCAAGCAGAACACAGTAACGATACTATGTGCTTTGTAATCACAACGTCAAAATCAAAAGCAATCCAAATTCAAAAATCACTCAAAAATATAATTCCAAATATCGAGAGAAGCACTATTGTAAAACAAAGTATATCAAAAAATGGATTCATTGCAATATGTAAAAATCAAAAAGATGTTATCAAATTAGCAAATAACATTGCACCCGAACACATGGAATTAATGGTAAAAGATGCTAAAACATTATCAAAAAAGATTACTGGTCCTGGTTTAGTTCTAATTGGAAAAAATACACCCTCTTCTGCTAGTGATTATCTTTTAGGTACAAATCACATACTTCCAACTAATGGATTTGGAAGAATTAGAGGTGGCTTATCTGTACTAGACTTTTTAAAATTACAAACTACAATAGAAACTAAGGTTTCAGATCTTCACAAAATTTCTGATAATTTAAAAATACTTACTGATGCAGAAGGATTACCAAATCATTACAAAGCTGTGGAGAAGAGATTAAAATGAATAAAAAATTTCAAAAAAGATTAAATGAATTAGGAAAACTTTCTGGATATCAAAAACCATCTAAAGTTGATGATGTATTAAAACTAGATTCAAATGAAAATCTTGCAATTAAAAAAGAATTCCAAATTGAATTAATTCGTGAAGCTCAAAAACGTTCAGACATCCGAACCTATCCTCTTGGAGGAGTTGAAAATTTAATTAGCTCTCTTGCCAAATATTTGAAAATACCAAAAAATATGATTTCAGTTGGAAATGGGTCTGATCAAATACTTGATTTAATTTTGGCTAATCTTTGTACAAAATCAACAAAAATTCTAACATCTGATCCTACATTTGGATTCTTTGAAGAACGTTGCAAACTTTATTCGATTAAACAAATTAAAATTCCATTTTCAAAAAATATGGATTTACAAATTGAAGATTTTATCAAAAAAGCCAAATCTGTAGATATGATCTATCTTGATTCTCCAAATAATCCAACTGGATTCCAATTTTCTAATAAAGACTTAGAAAAATTAATCAAATCATTCTCTGGTCCTATCATAATTGATGAAGCATATGGTGAATTCTCAAACGCATCCATTCTTAGTTTGGTTAAAAAACATCCTAATGTAATTCTAGTAAAAACTCTGTCAAAGGCATTTGGATTGGCTGGATTACGTATAGGATATATGATTGCCGATAAAAAATTCAGTGAAATATTTTCAAATGTTATTCAATACCCATATCCGCTAAATACACTCGCTATTGAATGTGGTATTTTAGCTATAGAAAAATCGAAACAAATTTTCTCAATTTTTGAAATTATCAAAAAACAAAGAACAAGAATAATAAAAAATTTAAAAAAATATGATGCTTTTGATGTTTTTGAGTCTAATGCCAATTTTGTATTATTTGATGCAAAAGGTGCTGATACACGTGTATACAATGCATTAATTGAACAGGGAATTTCCATTAGAAAACTTGGAAAATTAGCATCTCATAAAGGATGTTTACGTGTAACAATTGGCACCCCCGATATGAACTCTAAATTTTTACTTGCAATACGTGATCTTATAGAATGAACAAAGAAATTTTTATTTCTGAAAACATATATCAGAAAATATCCAAATTTGATTCGATAATTTTTGATTGTGATGGTGTTTTAGTTGATATTAGAAATTCTTATGATCATGCAATCAATAAAACAATTTCTGCAATAATGAAAGAACTATTCAATGATGAAATTGGTAATGTAGTAACATCAAAAATTCACTTCGGTTTAAAGTCTGTTGGAGGTTTTAATGATGAAGTTGCAGTGGTATATGCTATT
>CALBOT010000096.1 GCA_937896695.1 uncultured Candidatus Nitrosopelagicus sp.
TGAGCACGTAATTTCTCATATGCTCTTGGGGCATCCTCTTCTTTGAGGACTATAACCAACCCATCTTGGGTGAATAGGGCATCGGCCATATCAATTCCATTGTAGTGTAGGATTTCAGTTACAAATGCCATCACATCTGAGCGGCTATGATCTTCTGGAACTGAGACCTTGATTTTTGCCAATCCCGAATTGTACTGATTTTCTCTTGGCAGGGACTGGAAGTGTCTTCTTACTCTATCACTGTCTTCAGTTAGAATTCTGAAAGAATCTCCAAATCTGAAAAATTCAGAATCAGTAAACTCTTTGTGGAATTCATTTAACATTCTTGCCATCTCATCACCTGCATCAGTCATGTTCCAAGAAAGGCCCATAATTCCATCTGTCAGGGTTAATCTTGCATCTTTCAGGACTGGTTCTTCTGTAACTTCTTCTTTGATATCAAAAGAGTCAGCATATCGCTTTATGGCAACTACAATGGTATTGAGATTGACTGAATTTCCTAGTGTTTTTTCAACATCTGGTTGGATTTTCACTGCTAAAGCGGTGTAATTAATGAGATCCATCTTCATACAGTCGTAAATTGAGCGATTTCTAGTAATGATTTCACGCACAACTTCAGGTACAGAAACACCACTAGTTCTCATAAAGTGTAATATATTCACAGATATAATAATATTATGTAATTATAGGCACAAACTGTAACTATACTAATGAATATTAAATAAAACTTATATAATGTCATACCTATTACATTATAGAGGTAAATATGACAACGTTTCACAACGAAATCAATAGAATCTTCAAAGAAATGTCACGCTCCTTTGGAAGTGTAGATGACATCTTTGAGGCTCTACAAAACACTAACGGGGTTTCTGGTCCAATCTATTACGGTTATACCATGACCGTTGGACCTGATGGAAAACCCGTTATCCAAGAGTACGGAAATGTCAAGCCAGACAGTTTACCTGCTACAGACGCTTGTGGATGTGCCAACCAACCACAAGCAGCTACTGCTGAGAAGAGAGAACCTCTGATAGACACTTTGGTTGACGACAAGGAACAAACTCTCAAGATTGTTGCCGAGATGCCAGGTGTTGAAAAGACTGATGTGAAAGTCTTTGTGGATGAAGATATTGTCCACATTGATGCCAAGCATGGCGAAAAGAACTACCATGTTAATGTCCCAATTCATCACAAGGTCGATTCAGACTCTCCAAAAGCTACCTACACAAATGGTATCCTTGAACTAACATTCGATTTGGATACCAAGCCAAGCGGTAGATCTGTAGACGTACTCTAATCCCCTTTTTTCTAAAATAATTCCAAAATTCATGCCTAATCATGTCTAATTCTAAAATTTTAATTGGCAACTAAATTACCAATGATGTGATGTTAAAAGATCTACTTTCTGATATTGTCAAAGTTGATGATATTCTGATGGTAGTCAAAAGTAATGGTGCCACAAGTGAAATGAGAAGTAATTCCCTTTCAATTAGACAAAAAGAGCAATGGATTACTATAGGAGAAAATGACGGGCCATGTCACATGCATGTTAATAATGATATGATTAAAAATGCAGAATTTGTTGTGGAAGAAAAGCCTGAGAGAACCAGTTACAGTATACGATTTTTTGACGAAAATGGAACACGTGTTCTGGGGTGTTTTTTTACAAAAATGTATGATGAATCTAAAAAAATCAAATTAGACAGAAAAAAGCTATATGATAATCTACAAGAAAAATATGGCAAAAAAATACAATATTAAGAAAATTTTCTATTAAACTAGCCAGAATTTATGAACACTTTCGAGTTTGATACTGATATCATCTCAATCATCTTAATTGGAATATTTTCTCTTTCTGATGCCTCTACCATTTCATCATGATGGGTATCATTGAGATGCTTTAGAAATTCTTCTTCTTCAATATCGTTTTTCTTAAAATCACAAGATGGGTAAACACAGTTAAAATTCAATAATTTTTGAATGAATAATTTGTATAAAAATGACTAATATCTTCCGCGTCCACGGTCGTCTCTTGCTGGTTTACGTTCTTGGAAACAGTCGTTACAATAAACTGGTTTTTCTCCATTTGGTTTGAATGGAACTTGACATTCTGTTCCACATTCTGCACATGTAGTTGTGTGCATTTCTCGTGGTGGTCTGTCTCTTCCAAATCTTCCACCACTGCGTCCGTTTCTGCCATATCCTCCGGCTCCACGTCCGCCTCCTCCAAATCTTCCACCGCCACGGTTTCCGCCAAATCGGCCTCTTCCACGGTCATTTCTTGCTGGTTTGTGATCTTGGAAACAGTCGTTACAATAAACTGGTTTATCTTGTCTTGGTTCAAATGGAACTTGACATTCTTTTCCACAATCTCCACAAGTTGCGTCATGCATTTCTCGTGGTGGTCTATCATAACCCATAATCTTTCTGAACTTTGAATAGTCAGCCCCTAATTATACTAAGGGATCTAATTTGATCAAACTTAAACACCCAAAACACCCTTTTCTGATATGCGATTTTTTGGCAAGTCTAAAGAGGAAAAGATGGCTGAAACACAAGCAAAACAGGCACTAAAAAACGGCAAGGATTTGAAGCAAGTTCTCACAGCATTAAAAGAAAATCGTGATCAAATTGAGCAAAGTACAGGCAAGAGACCTGACATAGATGATACGACAAAACTCTTCATGCAGAAAGTTCTCAATGTCTGGATTTCAGAAGGTCGAGATATTGATGATGAAAAGTTTTGGGAGGCAGTAGATTACAACAAGCAGTTTGATTATCCAGTTGAATACTATGAAAGATAATTTTAGAAATTAACAGTTTGGGCAACTAGGACCGTAATCCCTCTTGATCTTTCCATGAGCCTTTACCATATGTCTCATCAGTCTATCAGTGGCAGTAAAATTCATTCCACAAATTCTGCATAACGTTCCGGTGATGACTATCTCTTTTGGTTTTTTTCCAAATAAGCCCATGAAAAATTTCTAGGATATTGGTTAAAAAACGTTATTTTGGAAACAAAAAGAGAGAGTGGGTCTATGGTTCCACTACTGCAAGCTTCTCATAGATTCTGTCATAGTAGCCGTTCTTGTCGCTAGCTGGTGCGTAAAATTCTGCAGAAATTACATCACCGACGCTTGCTGAACAGTCACTTACTACAACGGAGTTACCCACTTGGGATTCACCAACACATCCATAGTCGGTTACTGCAATCACAGTAATCTCTTCTGCGTATTCTGTTGGCATCCAGTTCCACGGAGCTAGGAGTAGTGTTAGGATTACGGCTGTGCCGGCTCCTACAAGTCCTAGCATTGCTATCCGTGAAATGCCTTCGTGTTTGAGTGATGTCTGTTGCATTTTCCTCACTATGTCTACGCACTCAGAACATATAACCAAGTGATAAAAATACAAACTAGTGGTAACTTTAGTTCACTAATGCCATTGCCCTGATTGGTGAACCTGTAGCATTTTTGAGTTTTAGTGGTGCTATTATCAAATGAAATGTTTCTGAATTAATTTTATCAAGGTTTGCCAAATTTTCAGCAATCAAAACGCCCTCTTTTGCCAAAATATGATGAACAGAAAATTTTCCATTTTTTCCTAAATCAATACTTGGAGAATCAATTCCAACAAGATTAATTTTTTTTGAAGCCAAGTATTTTGCAGCAGATACTGCTAGTCCTGGATTTTTTAAAAAGTACGATTTCTTGTTTAAGTTCTTTTGCCAATCTGTATGGAAAATAACAGTTGAACCGTCATCTATCTTTTCAAATTTTTTCTCAAATTTTTGTATGTCACTTTTTGTGATTGCCTGATCCGGACCTTTTCTAATTTTTATCAAAATGGCTTCTGTAACCAGTCTTTTAGTCATGATTTGGTCGATTTTTTGCCCTTTTTTGACAAAATGATACGGTGCGTCAAGATGAGTTCCAGTATGGGTGCTCAGAAACAATAACTCAAGATTGTATCCGTCTTTTTCTATGCTCTCCCAATTTATGAAGTTAGGTTGGGGAGAGCCAGGAAACGTAGGAATTTTCTCAGAAATTGTTAATGTTAAATCAATTACTTTCATATCGATTGGTACATCTATGAAAAGTTAAATATTGTATTTGAGGCTTTTTGATATTGCCAACCTCCTATGTATTGATTAACTCAAATCTTGGAACCGATGTTCAAATTATCAAAAATGTCAAAGAATTACTAGCAAACCAGAATGATGTAAAACTTGAGATTCAAGGTGTATATGGCGTTTATGACATAATTGTAAAACTATCATCTGATAACAGTGAAAAGTTAAGATCAATTGTAACTGATGAAATTAGAAAAATTGAAAATGTTCAATCTACCTTGACGATGTTAGTAATTGAACAACAAGAAAAATCATAATTTCTTTAATTCTTCTACCAGGTTCAAAATCTCTTCTTTTGTATTGTATATGTGAGGAGAAATTCTCAAAATTGGTTTTTCATAAATTTCTCTTTTTGCAATGATTATTCCTTTCTCGGCCAATTTTGAAACAATTTTTTCAGGATCGTTTTTTTTAATCTCAAATGAAACTATGCTTGTTCTGTCAGATTCATTTTCTGGACCAAAAACTTTCGACTCAGGAATCTTTCCTATCTCATCTATGAACAAATTTGACAAATTTATGATATGATTTCTAATATTATTCCATCCTAGATTTTGCAAAAAGGTAACTGATGATTCCATTCCTGCCAATCCTACATAATTTCTAAATCCTGTCTGAAACCTGTCCGGTAATTCTTTGTACGATAAATTACCATCTTTATTGGTCTCTGCAGACTCACCTCCAATGTTTAGTGGTTCTAGTAAATCACTTGATTCTCGTTTGCAATAAAATATTCCAGTACCCATTGGTCCGCACAGCCATTTAGAGCCATTAAATGACATAAAATCACATCCCGTATCTGCAAAATCAAATTCACCAATGCATCCTACTGTTTGGGCTGTGTCCAGAAAATATGGAATGTTTTCTTTTTGCAATTCTTTTCCAATTTCTTTTACTGGTAGAATTAAACCTGAATTGTATAGGCCGTGACTTAATGCTACCAATTTGGTTTTTTTATCTAATAATTTTCTCAAATCTGAATTTAGAAATTCTCCATTTTCATTAATCGGCAAACTTCGTACGTCAATTTTCTTTTCAAGTTTTAACCAAGGAAAATAATTTGCATGGTGTTCATGTTCTCCTCCTCTTATAACAATATTGGAGTTATCTTCAAATTTCATTCCGTTTGCAACATTGTTTATTCCATCAGTAACGCTTTGTGTAATTATAATTTCATCAGGATTGCACTTTACTACTTTTGCAATAGATGTCCGAGTCTTTTCCCATAATTTTTTTATGAAGATCTCTGACTCTGGAGAATCCGGTCCCATTTCTGAGTAATCTATGAGAAATTGTTTCATTTTCTCTATACTTGTTTTTGGCATCACTGAAACTGATGCATTATTCAAGTAGGTTTTGCCAGTTTGAAATTCTTCAGAAATTGAATCAAAATTCATTATATATCCGATTCAAAAATCATTACTGTTGGATAAAAACCATACAACATTTGAAAATTTTCAATTATTAGAAGAAAATTTAGTTTCTTCTAGCTCAAACCTTCTTTTTTATGAAAACGCCTTTTCTAAAATACAATTAATCAAAGAAATTATATCAAAACAAACTCTTCCTGTCCTATACGTTGATCTTGATCTTCTTTTTTTTGGATATGTCAAATCAGAACTACTCGCAATTCCTAATCTAACATTATTTACCACACTGGAATCAAAAGTAAATGAAATTCTTCCCAAAATATTTACAAAAATTTCAGAAAAACCTCATCTTGTAATCTTTGATTCAATTAATGGATTATACAATACCCTTTCAAATGACGCAGATTCTGGGAGAACTGTAAATTCAATGTTGATGCTTTTGGCAAGAAATGTTGCTTTCTCAAATTCCATTTTGATCATTTCTGCTTTGGCTACAAAAAAAGAGAATGACTGGATTCTTTCAAATGGTCGTCAAATTCTCGAAAATGAAAATGTGAAAAAATTTGTAATTGCTGATCGATCAAAAATTTTAATTGAAAATTAATTTTCCTCAAACGCTGTTATAAAAAATCCAAACGGCGTTATAATTCGCAATTTTTAGGCAAATTATATTAAGCTCAAATTACCATAATTTTTCATGCCAGTAGCAATACTACCAGACATCGGTGAACAAATGTGCATTGGATGCGCACTATGTGTTGAAATTTGTACATCTTTAGGTCCTGATGTCCTAAGAGTAAAACCAGTCGAAGGCTGGAAACGAGGAAAAGCATTTGTCTTTTATCCTGAAAGATGCATCACCGACGGTGCATGTATCGGAGTTTGCCCAACAAAAGCAATCTTTTGGATGAGACCAATGGACTTTACTGTAGGACAACCTGTCCCATTATACAGAAACTCTGTTTTCGTCAAAGGTTGGGACGACTATATCATGGAAGATTAGTCGACCAAATTTCTTTTTATTATATTTTATTTTATTCTTATATTATGATGCCATATTGCATATCTTATGACCAAAATTGGAGATGCAAAACGTAAACTTCACGGAAAACTAACAGGAAGGCCAGATAATTTTTCCTGGTTGATTGAAGGCAAGCTTGCAGGAAGTGCAATTCCTACATCCAAAAAAGAAGTTGAATGGTTGCAAGAAGAAGGTGTTAAAACAATTGTAACAATTAGGGAAGTACCATTGGATGAAGATTGGATAGATAACATGAACTATCTACATGTGTTGTCTGATGATATGGGTGTTCCAAGCTTTGAAGACTTGAAAAACTCAGTCGATTACGTTCACAAAAAAATTCAAAACAAGGAACCTGTAATGGTTCATTGTTTAGCTGGTCTAGGACGTACTGGAACAATTCTCGCTTGTTATTTGATAAAGTATGAAAAAATGTCAGCCGAAGATGCAATTCAACATGTTAGAGAAAAACGACACGGTTCAATTCAGTCATATGTACAAGAAGAAATAATTTTTCAATATGCAAAAACTCTAAACAATTAGTTTATTCTGGAATTGATTCAGAAACTAATTTGCCATCAACAACTTTGATTTTTAATCGTATGTCGTCTTTGAAAACTAAGGTCAATCCGCCTTCTTCATCAGGATCTTGAACCTCAATCAAATCCTGCATTCTTATTCCATCAAATTTTACCATCTTGAATTACTCCGGAATTGAGACGGTTTCAATCTTTCCGTCTACTGCTTTAATGAACATGAATCTATTGTCTTTCAAAATTATTGTAATACCGCCTTCTTTATCTGGCTCTTCAACTTCTAAAACTGGTTGTCCAAGTAATCCATCGTATTTTGCCATATTATTACCTCAAATTCAACTAATTAATACTTATTTCAATCTCGTCAGATTGGTTTTTGGCATCTCCTTTTTTTATGTAAGGATGTGTTTCCCATGAAGCAAATGCTTCTGCAGAAATTTTATGATTACCTGTTCCTAATTCTGATGCATTAAATGTGAACTTTTCTTCAAAGTCAAAAAACTCCTTTTTTACATCTTCTTCAGTTAACGCAATGTATGGCTCAAAATTCTTAGCTACCTGAACCCATATTCTTCTATCTTTCATAGGATTTACTAATTTTGGGTTTCTAGTCCAGAAAATTGATGCTTTTCTGTATGTATCAATTGGTTTACCCAATTCATGTTTTCGAAGACCACCTTTGGCTAATTTTATGCCATACTTCAATTTGATAGTATTATCATTTTCATCATATGCCTGCGTCCAATTTTTCTCATTAAATGCATCTCTTAATCCTCCTGTAAGTGAAAATCTAGCAGTAATAGTAATTTTTTCATCACTTGTATACTCATCTTTTTCTTTACCAAGAGTCATTGCTGAAATCTGAGTTTCGGACATTATTGACATTGATTTATATCCACAATAAGTTCTTTTTTGATCAATTGAACATACAAGTAATTAATTCAGATGCAAAAGAAGCCAGCCTAGCAATCAAAGACGCTGATATTGGTGCTCTTTACATTATTCAACACGAGTTACTAAAAGACAAGAATACAGATTTTGCAGGTGTAATTATCAAACATCCATTAACCAATGAAATCTGGATGAGAGTTAACTCAAAATCAAAACCAATTAATCAAATTTCAGCAGCAGCAGACACTGCCATTTCAGAAGTAGCAAATTTACAAAAACTCATCAATTCAAAAATAAAGTGATTTTAACAGATGAAGTTCTGTCCTACCTGTGATGTCAGGCTCAAAAAAGATTCCACTACTTCAATCCTAACTTGTCCAAAATGTGATTACACAGAAGGCGGACCAAAAATAGAAAAACAATCTGTTTCACAGGAAACAGAATCTGATTTTCTTGTATTGGATGAAAATGAGGGAAAAGATGTGTTGCCAACAATGGAAATTGAATGTGAAAATAAAGACTGTGATCATAATGAAGCCGTATGGTGGATGCTTCAGACAAGAAGTGCTGATGAACCAACAACTCAATTCTTTAGATGTACAAAATGCCAACACACTTGGCGAAACTACGCATAAGGTTTAACTTTAGCATTCACATCAAAAAAATGATTTGGTTTTTTCAGCTAAAACAAATGGAGCAGAAGAATGGAAAGCAATAATTTCTGCAATTTCTACACTTGTGGAAGAAGCAACTTTTGAGGCAACCGTTGAAGGAATTTCCTTTAGAGGCATGGATCCATCTCATGTAGCACTAATTGATATTAACTGGCCAAATTCTGCATTTGAAAAATACAATTGTGATAGTGATATAAAATTTGGAGTTCGTATTGATGAATTTTCAAAATTAATTAAAAGATCTGACAAAAGTAATTCAATTGAAATTAACATATCTGATGATAACATGCTTCTAGTCACGATAGGCAAGAACAAAAAATACAAAATGAGATTAATTGAAAGCTCTGCATCTGATACTCCACTTCCAAAAATTGATTATGATGCAAAAATATCTCTAACCTCTTCTGCATTGGATAAAATTCTAGGTGATGTACAAGTAGTTTCTGACTATCTCACTATCACATCAAGCGAATCCTCTGCAACATTTTCAGGCAAGGGTGACTCTGGAGAAGTTGATATTGCATTAGAAACAGATCAGGAAGAAATTCAAGAATTAACAGTAAAACAAGAAAGTACTGGAACATACAGCCTCGAATATCTAAATCCAATTATCAAAGCAGTGGGTGGAAGTGTTGAAGCAGTTACATGTGAGTATTCTTCGGCAAAACCTCTAAGAGTTGAATTCAAAGTTTCAAATTTAGGCCAAATTCATTTCTATTTAGCTCCTCGTGTTGAGAGTTAAAGAATTTTAAGACCATTTGTTCAGGTGAAACAGATTTGAAATTAGTAGTAAAGTTTGGTGGAACATCACTAGCAACCGTGAAGGAGATCAAAAATGTAGTGAAAACTGTAGATAAAATTGCAAAAAAGAACAAAACCGTAGTTGTATGTTCAGCTGTTGATGGAATAACTGACGAATTAATCCAAATATCATCATTTGTGGAAAAAGGAAATAAAAAAGACGCAAATAGAATGCTTGCAAAAATATCTCAAAAACATAAACAATTTGCTGATCATCTAATTACAAATCCAAAAATTTCACAATCACTTTCTAACAAACTAAATTCTGATTTATCAGAGTTAGAAGAACTAGTTAATGGATTAATTCTACTAGGAGAAGTAACACCCCGTTCATATGATTACCTAATTTCTTTTGGTGAAAGATTGTCAATTGATTTGGTATCGTTTTCGTTACAAGAACTGAAAAACAAATCTTTACCATTGAGTGGTAAGGAGGCAGGAATAGTTACTGATTCTAATTTTGGTGATTCAAGACCTTTAATGGATACAACAAAAATCCGTCTCTCAAAAACAATTAATGAACATTTGAAAAAAAATGTCATTCCTGTTGTAGCTGGATTTGCCGGTGCTGATCAACATGATCATACCACTACATTTGGTCGTGGTGGTTCTGATTATACTGCAACAATAATTGCGTCGTGCATTGATGCAGATGAAATATGGCTTATGAGTGATGTTGAAGGAATGATGACTGCAGATCCAAAATTAATAAAAAATGCAAAACTTCTCAAACAAGTTTCATATTCTGAAGCAATTGAGATGGCTAGATTTGGTGCAAAACAAATCCATCCACGAACATTTGAGCCATTACTATCAAAAAAGATTCCAATGAGAATTAGAAGTAGTTTTGATGTAAATAATCAAGGAACTCTTGTTACATTACCTCATTCAAAATCTAAAGATCCTGTAAAGTGTGTGGCTGCAATTAGAAAAGTTGGATTGCTTGATCTAACTGGTGGTATATTGTTTGCAGGACCAGGAGCTGCTGCAAAAATATTTTCAGTTCTTGCTAAAGACAATATCAACGCAATGATGGTATCATCAAATCCTTCTGAATCAAGCATAACAATTGTTGTGAAAAAAGAGGATCTTCACAGGGCAGAAAATATTTTAGAGATTAATCTACTTGGTACAACTCTTAAAAAAATTGAAACAATTCCAAATGTTGCTATAATTGCAGTAATTGGTTCTGGAATGAGAGGTAAAGTTGGAATAGCATCTAGAGTATTTCTTGCAGCACAGAAATCAAACTCTAATGTAATGATGATTGCACAAGGCTCCTCAGAACTAAACTTGGCATTTGTTGTAAAGGATAATGATTGCAAGGCAGTTGTAACATCATTACACAATGAATTCAAATTAAATTCTATAAAGTAAGATAGGGATAAATTATTCAAACAACCTTCATCTTTCATGGAAGGTAAACTGTACATTGTTGGAGTAGGTCCGGGCCATCACGATCATATGACATTTCGAGCAAAACAAGTTATTGAGGAAAGCGATACTATTATCGGTTATACAACCTATGTGAATTTAGTAGAAGATCTGATTCAAGGAAAAGAAATTCACAGCTATGCAATGACTCAAGAAGTAGAACGTGCACACCAATGCATAGATTTGGCTAAAGAGGGAAAAATTGTATCACTTGTTTCAAGTGGTGATCCTGGAATTTATGGAATGGCTGGATTAATTTTTGAAGTACTTGCAGAATCTGGTTGGGATCCAAAAAGTGGTTTACATGTAGAATTAATTCCTGGAGTTTCTGCATTGAATTCTTGTGCAAGTATTATTGGTTCTCCATTAATGACAGACTTTGCTGTATGTAGCATGAGTGATCTTATGGTTCCATGGGAAATTATCGTAAAAAGGGTAGAGGCTGCAGCTCAAGGTGATTTTGTTTTAGTCATTTACAATCCTGCAAGTAAGAAAAGAGTTCACCAATTACAAGATACGCGACAGATATTATTAAAATATAGAAAACCAACTACACCTGTTGCAATAATTAAGGGAGCATATAGAGAATCTGAAGCTGTAATTATTACCGATCTAGAACACATGGAAAACTATTCTGAGCAGTTAGGAATGACTAGCACTGTCATTGTTGGCAATTCATCTACATACAACTTTAAGGATTTAATCATTAACCCTCGTGGTTACAAATCAAAGTATAATCTTGAAGAACCAGAAATTAAAAACTAGTGACTATTTTTAATTAATTCAAATAGTTCATCACTTAATGAAATTTTATCTCTAATGGGCGCAATTATTTTTACCATGTATTCTCCTACTGTATTTTTCAAATCACCTGGGTGTAAATTCTTTTGAGCAAAATCCATCTCTAACTCTTCATACGAGTTGTATGTTACATTTCCTCCAAATTTTTCGGGTCTTTCTATTGAAATTGAATCATATTCATGAAATACAACTTGTCTTGCAATTTCTAAAACAGGATTATTTTCTACTAGTCCCTCTTCGCACCAACCTTTTCTAATCTTCTTTCTAATTTCATCATCAGAATTATGTATGAAAATACCAGAGTTTGGATCTGATTTGCTCATTTTTCCTGGTTCTGTTGTAGAATCACCTTTTGGTTGTGTTAATCCTGGTAACAATGAATGATGTACGGCAACAGGAACCTTCCATTTCATTTTTGGAAATATTTCTCGTACCAGCATGTGGATTTTTCGTTGGTCCATTCCTGCGTGAACAATATCCAAATCCAAAGAATGAATATCCGCTGCCTGCATTGGTGGATAAAGTAATTTTGCTAAATCAATTTTCTCCTCATTTTCTGATCTTCCCATAATTGTTAGAGTTCGCATTGTTCTTGCAAGAGTCATGTGTTTTGTAAATTTCACCAGTTCTGACCAGTATTCTTTTTTAGAATCATAAAGTTCTGTACCCATTACAATGTTTACGCCTGGACAAACTAATCGAAATGCATCTGCATAATACTTTGAAACTTTAGAAATTGTTTCAAGATTTCCACCAAGTTTATCGTTAATCAAAGTATGCCAGTCTGCTAAAAATACGGTACAATCAATTCCTGCTTTCATAAAATCATTTATTTTAAAACCTGTACTGATTAAACTTCCAAGATGTAAAAATCCAGATATTTCTAATCCTATGTAGTGTTTTGGCTTTGAATTTGTGTTTAAAAGTTCAATTAACTCTGCTTCATCTTTTACTATTTCTTTTGTAGGAGGTCTTTTAATTAACTCAACTTTTTCCGTAACATCCATTTTAAGAAATTCTTCTTTTGTTTATCTATAAAGTCTTGTATTAATTTTTGAAAGTAACAGTAGTATTTTTTTACACGCTAAAAATTCAGCATCTCAATTGTATTTTCTGAAAGCTTGGACATTGTTTCTGGGTAATATTCCTTAACTATTCCCTCAATTTCTTGTGGGTTTTTTAGTGAATATTTGTTTGATGGAATGTCGTATTTTTTCTCCACTATTTTTTCTCTGAATAATTCGTTTAGATTAACAGATATTACTGAAGGTGATTTGTTTACAAATTCTCTAATTTCTTGTGATGTTGCTATCTTTTTCTTCATTAAGAATAAAATCATCTTTTTGTGGCTACTCATTGTTAGATATTTGCATATTGTAGCCTCTTTTTTTGATATTCCTTTAGGATATAGACGTGTAACTCGTGGCGTTCTTTCTAATGTAATGTTTTTTTCATCTTCCAGTTTTTTTACATAATGACTTAATGTTCCATTTCTAATGTTTGATATTCTCATAATTTCGTTGAACCTTATACCTGGATTCTTTTGTACAATTTCCAAAACTGTTTCTTTTCTATCCAATTTCTTTGCTAATTGAAAATATTTTTTTCATTATTTATTTTTTAGCAAATAGTGATGTTACAAAACGCTAGTACATACTTTGAAAACAAGAAATGTATTTATAATTTTTTTAGATAATTATTTCTTATAAAAAACTCCAATTGCAAAAAGTACTGTCATTACTAAAATAGACATATCTAAAATTTCTGAACCGCTGTACATATTTTCAGGTTGATGCATTTCTATCATTGAATACATGTAAGCTACTTGTCCAAATGCCAATACACCAAACGCAAATGATGAAAATAGCATTCTTCTAATCTTTGATTTTAAGTAAGAAATTAACGCCATTACAGTTAGAAATGTTGCCAACACAAATCCTGCTTGATGAACTATTGTATGGAATAAATGATCCATATGAAAAATATGACTTGAAATCAGTGGTACTGATAAAAATCCCGCACTAATAACAACTGTAATTAAAAACAGCGAATATTTTTTCTCCCCAAAAACATATGTCATAAATTTATGAACATAATTGAATATTTAACGGAGATTGAAATTTTGTTTCTAATTATTCATCAGGTATGGTTTCTTCTTTCGATTTTCGAGGTCTTGTACTTAGATAAAACGCATGTGCACTAATCAAAAATCCTACAAGCCAAATTTTTGTTGCAAATATTAGATTCCATGGTCTGTCTGGATCTGGATAATCGACTACCAATCTATCGATATCTGGGGTTGTTCCATCAACTATCATTTGTGCTGTAATTTCTGAATTCAATACAGTAAAACTCCACAAAACTTCGTACAAACAAATTACTGCAAATCCTAATAACATTAGTTGTAGCAAAGCCATTCTGTAAGATTGTAATCCTACAGTTCTCTTCCAACCAATTCTTGAAACACAATACCATGAAATTACACATGCAAAAGATAACCATGTTGTAAGACTTGCAAAGTTATCAAATGGTATGTGTGTATTTACCAAAACTTCTCCCATTACATAATATCCAGTTTCTTGCCATTCTTGCATCATCATGACCACGCCGTAAATCATGATTGATGTCATCATTGCAGCTGCAGCATAAAATATGTACAGAAAAACTCTGTACTGCTTGTCATGTTCGTGTAGATGTCTTATCTTCAATTCATCGATTTTTAATGGACCTATTATAAAATTATTTCAATCATATTGTATGATAAATCTAATACCCATCTTTCTGTCGCTGTCTATTAATCTCATTTTTTCTTTCATATTCTTTCAAGATGTCGTCTGGTGATAGATTTAGCTCCAACGATGCCTGAACAACAAAGTGCCAAATATCTATTAGCTCTTCTCGTGCCTCGGCTTCGTCAAATTCAGTTGGTGTTTTCCACCACTTCCAGTTTGTGGTACGTTGTAGTTCGACTGCTTCATGCATTATTGCAGTGCATAATGCAGAAACTTTGCCTTCAGTATCTTTTGGATATCTATCAAGCTTCATCATGTTTGCTAAACCTTTTTGCATAGAAAAAATTGAATCCAGTCTATCTTCCATAATTTATTAAAAAAAATCTTATCTATAACTCTTCAAAAACTAACCATCTTTTCATACTGTTTTATTCTCTTTGAGATGTCGGATTTTCTTAAAGATGTTAATCCTGCCAATCCGTACTTTTCAACAGCAAATGATCCCATAACATTTCCATAAATGATTGATTTTTTTATTTCAGAAAAACTAGTTTTGTTTTTTGCAGCCAAATGACCAATCATTGCACCTGCAAAAGAATCTCCTGCTCCAGTAGGGTCTACGACAGATTCTAATGAAAACCCAACTGATGGAAAAATTACATCTTCATGAAATAGTAATGCACCATGTTCTCCTTTTTTGATAACTACATAGTTGGCGCCCCAACTCATCATTTTTTTTGCACATTTTATCAAATTGTCTTCTTTTGTGAGTAGTTTTGCCTCTTCATCATTTATCACTACGGCATCAACTGATTTTATCATCTTAATCACAGCATTTCTTTTTGTAGCAATCCAAAACTCTATTGTATCACACATTGAAAATTTTACATTATCAAATTCTTTGATAATTTTTGCATTTTGTTCTGGATCATTGTTTGCTAGATAAACAAATTCTGAATTTTTGTATGCATCAGGTACTTTTGGTTTGAAATCAGCTAGTACGTTTAGTTCAGTTTTGAGCGTTTCTCTAACACTCATTGTTGCATCATATTTTCCGTCATATCTAAACGTCTTTCCATTTAGAATGCTCAATCCTTTTAGATCGAGATGATTTTTCAACACTGTGTGATATTTTTTAGGAAAGTCATTTCCAACGACAGCAATTAATCCTGGTTTTGTAAAAAAACTTGCTGAAATAGCTGCAAATGTTGCTGCACCCCCTAGTACATTTTTTAGAGTTTTTTTAGGAGTTCTAATTGTGTCTAATGCAGTAGAACCAAAAACTGTTAACATGATTTTTTTATAGAAATTCTGTATAAATCCCTTGTTAGTAATTGTGTGGAACTTTTTGATTATTTCTATAAGTCACTTTGAACTAGAAAAATTGCTAAAACAATTGCATACGTTACATATAGAAAAAAATATGAATTAAACATGTGATGGAAATCAGTATGTTTCAAAAATAATATGCCTAAAAAATTAAAAATAAAGTTGTGGTTCTAGACAATCTATACATACTTTGAAAAATAAATTCCATCATGGATGAAAAACAAGAAATTCCAAAAGAAATTGATGATCACTTCAAACTTTTTGGAAAAGAACCATGGGAAATAGAATATGGTGACAAATGTCCTATATGCAATTCTAGATTTGATGAGTTTGAAGGCTGTGCTTGTGATTCAAAAGGTGATTAGTTTTTCTTTAGTTTTAGAATAATTCCGCCAACTATTCCAGCAATAACTATTCCCGAAATGATTGCTATAGTTGTTGTATTGTCTTCGGAATTTGATGTTTGATTATTTAATTCACCGGCAAAAGATAATTCGTCCATCTTTTCTTCATCAATTTGACTGGATTGTAAAGCTAATTCTGAAGCAGCTTTTGTTCCAGGTATTGGAAGCGCGACTCCTTTTTCTTTTTCTATTACCTCACTTTTTACTTCTCTTGATTTGATATTTTCAAGTTGTTCTAATTTTTGTTGATGTTCTTCTTGTGTAGATCCTACAATTGAAACAGTTCCTTCTCCCACTGTTCTAAATGATAGATTGACATGTGTATTATCTTGAGAAAATTCTGTTTTTCTTATTTTATCAATTTGATCTAAATTCGTATCATCTTTTTCTGTAAAGTATACTTCATATGGATTTAGCATCAATTCCAATGGAATTTTTACTACATACAACTGATTTTTTTCTTTTACATCAAAATTAAGTAGTTGTGATCCACCTCCAATAAATTCCATATCAGAAATTTTTCCATTTGTTAAGAAATCCACTGCAAATTTTTCATTATCAAATAAAATTTCTTTTGAAGAAAATTTCTCCATATCGAAGTATTCTAAATTCATGTTACATCCAATACAATTAATTCCCTTTGCATTACTAACATCTACTGGTCTGGAGTTGGCAAAAATTATTTCAATTTCCTCATCAATCATTACTACTATCTCTTCTCCAAATTTCAATTCTTTTGTCCACAATCCATCTTTTAATTCCATAAAATTATCTAAAGTATATTCTACAATCAAATCATAATTTCCTAATTTTTGGTTCAGAATAATATATTTTGATTCTTCAAACGTATCTTTTTCATATGCGAAGTTCAATTTATCTCCGTCTTCATCTGTGACTGTCGGGTTTGAGTGTTCACCTGGAATTATTTCAATAATTCTAGGTCTATCCATACTCCATGCACCTGTTTCTATTACATGTTTAACCTGTATGTTCGTGTATTTTCCAACTTCAAAAATTATTTTCTGTTGCTCAATCAGTACGCCATTTTTTTCTACTAGTAATGCGTCTAATTCATCATTAGCAAAAACCTGAGGTGAAATTGAGACTAAAACAATTGAAAATTTTATGAATAAGAATTTCTTTTCCAAGATTTTACTCTGAAATTGAAACTTTGAGCATCTTTGCATCTTCTAAAGGACAATCATTTTGGTCCCTATCAAGACTTACTATCTTGTCTGCAACGTCCATTCCTTCTGTTACTTCTCCAAATACTGTATATTCTCTATCAAGAAAGGTACTGTCTTTTGTAACTATGAAAAATTGTGAACCTGCACTATCCGGATCCATTGCTCTTGCCATAGAAACAATTCCTCGTAAATGAGATCTTGAACTAAATTCAGCTTTAACATTGAATCCAGGTCCTCCCATTCCCCATTGACTTTTCATGTTTGGGTCTTTTGTATTTGGGTCTCCACCTTGAATCATAAATCCAGGAATTACTCTATGAAATAATGTCCCATCGTAAAATCCGTCACTTGCTAATTTAACAAAACTTCTTACAGTTTCTGGTGCTAACTCTGGTAACAAGTTAAATGAAATATTTCCGTGGTTGGTTTCTATTTTTACACTAGTCAATGTCGCAATAACATACGATTATCATAATAATCTTTTGATCACTAATTATTTTTTCATTGAAAACCTTTTATCATCGTGATAATTGTAAGACTTTTTTTTTTGAGAAACTACGAATGACGTTTTTGAAATTTTAACAATTGAAATTTTATATAGATCAGTATTGCACGATACTTGTGAATCGTACTAATCAAAGCACTGTAATCAAAGCAGCAATAAATTCTCTGCTTGATAAAGGTGTAACAGACAAACAAGACATCTATACTAAAGTCGTTGATGAATTAGGAGTTCCAAGACCAACAGTAAGAAGAGTCGCTCGTGATTTGAGAAATGAACTATTAGAAAAAATTCAAATCTTACAGTCTGATACTAAAACCTCAACTGCTACTGTAGAAGCAACTGCAGAGCAATAATTCCCCTTTTCTATATCGATCTAATTCTTAAAATCTACCATTAACGTTATATTTTGGAGATTTTTCTTGTTCAACAATGGGTTATGTAAAAAACCATCTTGCAACACTAGTTGCAGGCGTCTGGGCAATTATTTTGACTGGATTGTATTTCCCATTAGTTGATTATGCACCACAATTGGAGTTTGTTTTCATAATGGCTATTCCAATCATGTGGTTCATGGTATTTGTCATTTGGATTGCTCAATTAGCAGCAGATCGCAATCATGGAACAGATCATTCTCATGACGAAAAAAAAAACAATGAGCTTACCGAAAAAGAAATTACTACATACAAACTAGGCTTAGAGAAGGATCTTTCAGATGTACATGATGCAAAAGATGAAGAAATTGCACATCTAAAAAGTGAAATTGAGAATCTGAAAACAAAAGTTGAGATTGAAACAATTCGTGCAGAAATTTACAACTTGAAGATGTTAGCTCAAGAAAAATAATTATTCTTTACAGTGTTCACACTTGAACTCAAAATTATGATTCTTCTTACAACCTGGGCAGCTCTCTGCTCCACCAAAGTGACATTCACAATCACATTTTTGGTTTGGTTCCATTTCCATGACGATGAATTGTTAGTCATCTTAATATATTATTGAGCAATAATTTTTTTAATGAAGACAAAAATTGGAATTTTTGCTGGATTATTTGTTTTAGTTGCAATGATTGGAATATCGCCATCATTTGCTGACTCTAACACCACTGTACTTTCTACCACTGATGGTATACAGCTAACAAAAACAGTTGTACCAATGTCAATACCTTCTGATAATACAATGCCATGGGGATTCATTGAGGGTACAGTAGAAAATCATGCAGAAGGTTATCCTGTAATACTACAAATCTATCAAAATGATGAACCAGTTCATTTTGCACAAACTGATGTAAATGAAGATGGTACATACGAATACAAATTTCGTGCAAGAAATGTAGATGGAAATAATGTAGTTAATGTCTACGAAGGTGATTATGAAGTTAAAATCTTCAAATCAATACAAATTACAGGTAAAAATCTAATCTAATTTTTTTTTGCTATTTCTAATGTTTTATCTACCATTTCATTTAATCTAGATTTTACTTCTTCATCTGAAATTTTTCCATTTTCAATTGCATCGCCTGTTGAATATACCGCAGTAGGATTTGTAATTACTCTGAAATATGACATTAATTGTGTAAATAATGTTTGTACATCGCCAAAGCTAATTGTACCTCCAGCAACAATTGCAAATCCTGCTGTTTTTCCTTCAGTTTCTTTGTAACTGATAAATTCAAAAATGTTTTTCAAGGCTGAACTAAACATGGAATTATAAACTGGAACTCCCACTAACCATACATCTGCTTCTGTAATGTCTTTTGCAGCTTGTAATGTTTTATCATTATAATTTATCTCGTTTGTGGCTCCTCTAAATGACTCAAATCCATCCTCGGATAAATTGATGAATTTTACTTGTACATCTTTTTGATTCACATATTCAAGAACATGTTTCATCATGATCTGCGTATTTCCATTTTTTCTTGGACTTCCAGATAGAACTATGACTTTCATGTCTTTTATCGAATTTATACATAATTTAAGTAATAAAAAGCGGGCTCGAAGGGCTTCGATCCCTCGACCTATAGCTTAGGAAGCTACTGCGCTATCCATGCTGCGCCACGAGCCCAGCAGAAAAATAAATTGAAATAATTTAAGCTTACTTGAGATTGGATTCAATCATTTTTTTAATTATGTTCCAAGAATCATTCTCTTTTTGTTCCCATTTTTCAAAATAAATGACATCTTTCAGTTCTAATCTTGGAAGCCAACCTGAGCGTTCCAAGTCTGGTTTTGTTTCAAAATTTGTCACATGACCAAGGCAAAGATAAGCAACAGGAACAATATGTTCCGGCAAATTCAATTCTTCTTTTAACACTTCATTAGATACTATGCTAACCCAACCTAAACCAATATTTTCTGCTCTTGCTGCTAACCATAAATTCTGTATTGCACCACAAACACTGTAAATTCCAGCCTCTGGTATACTCGTTGTCCCTATAATGAATGGTCCAAATTTTGTAGGATCATATGTAACGCAAACGTTGACATCTGATTCCATTATTCCTTCTAATTTTAAAGAAAGATATTCGGATCTTTTTGGGTCTTCAACTAATTTCGATGCACGTTCATGTTCTTTTTGAAAAGATTCTTTGACTTTTTGTTTTGTTTTCAAATCTTTTATCAAAATAAAGTTCCATGGCTGTGAAAACCCAACAGATGGTGCATGATGTGCAGCATGAAGAATCTTCATTAGTGTTTCTTCATTAATTGATTCTTGTGTAAAATGTGACCTAACATCTCTTCTAGAGTATATTGCTTTGTAAAATCCTGCTTTTTCATCATCTGTAAATTCATCGTTCAATTTTCTAGCCTCATTTACATCACCTCTTAAACGTTAATAATGTTCTTTCAAATTTTTTAATTCACGGGCCGGTGGTCTAGTTTGGTTATGATACTGCCTCGACACGGCAGTGATCGAGAGTTCAAATCTCTCCCGGCCCACTCTAAATTTTAAAATTAAGATCTAGTATCAAAATCTAGTTCAACAATGCTCCATGCTGATTCTACTGTCATCATACCTGTTGCACTATATTGAATTGGTTGTCCACTAATTATTTTATCATAAACGGTTTTGTTCATATCTGACATTACAATAGTTAATTTATTTTTTAATGGAATCTCTGCATCAGGATAAAATGCTGCACGACCTGGCATTGCCACGTCTTCTGTTGAGTAGGTTCCACTTCCAACTTCACTTCCGTCAGCATACAACTGATATGTAATTACTGGTACAGTAACTGTAACATCTCCGTTATTTGCTACAAGAAATGTAACTTGTAGTGTTGCACGACTCTCAACACTGTTCACATCAGTTAGTTCAACAGATTGTAATTCAATTGTAGCCATAGAAAGATCGTCATTATCCAAACTTGCATAATAAACAATTCCTCCCATTAATCCTAACAATGCAATAATTGCAACAACTAGTATTGAACGACCTGGTGGATTCATTAATATTTTTTTTAGATTTTATACTAAAAAACCTTGTTAAGAGTCAAATAGAGTTCTAACCACCAATTGTCATGGCATTAGAACAGGCATTACTAACATGGATTCACATTACTAGTGCATCCATCTGGGTAGGTGGTTCTTTATTCATAGGTGTAGTATTTGCACCAATTTTAAAAAAAATGTCAATGCCTGTTGAAGAAAGAATACAATTAATGGTGCAAGTTGGAAGACGTTTTAACAAATTTGCCTTACCGGCATTATTCATTCTGATTGCAACAGGACTATATCAAGCACATCTTGTATTACAAAAATCTGATATTTTGTATGAAACTAGTTATGGTCATGTTTTAATCATAAAAATAATTCTAGTTGCAGCATTGTTAATTCTATATGCTGTTCATGTTAGAATAATTAGAAAAGATGTGGAAGACAAAATTATTGCAAAAGAAATGCCTCAAGAACAATTACAAAAATTAAGAAAAAAAATTATCATACTGGGAGAGGTGACTGTCGTTTTGTCTGTAATAATTTTGTTCTTAGCAGCTGTACTTAATGCTGGTGGACAATTATGATTGGATTTCTAATAGGTAGATTCCAACCATTTCATTTAGGACATTTGGAAGCAATCAAATTTGCATTATCAAAAGTAGAACACCTTCATGTTGGAATAGGAAGCTCAAACAAGAGTCATGAAAAAAGAAATCCCTTTACTGCTGATGAAAGAAAAAAGATGATTTTATCATCCATAGATGATGAAATAGAAAAAAATGTATCATTACACTACATTCCTGATGTTAATGATCACTCAAAATGGACGCATCTTGTAGATGAAATAATTCCTCAATATGATGTAGTTTTCTCAAATGATGATTTTACACACGAGCTTTATGGTAAACGAGGAAAATCCATAATTTCTGTAGATCTTAAATCCCGTAGTGATCTATCTGGAACTAATATACGAAATCTCATACTGAACGATCAAAATTGGAAACAATTCCTTCCTTCAGGAACTGTGGAAGTTTTATCACAAATTGACGCAAAAAAACGACTGGAAGATCTTTAATTATAAATAACCTTCATACAGTTCAAGCTTAGGAGAAATTAATTTGGAATATTTAGTTATGTTACCTGGTCCAACAAATGTACCAGAACGTGTTACTCGTGCAATGATTACTCCATCAATAAATCACAGAAGTGATGATTTTGTTGAACTGTATGAGGAATGTGTAGATAACACAAAAAAAATATTTGAAACAGAAGGAGATGCAGTTTGTCTTTCTGCTTCTGGAACTGGTGCAACAGAATGTTCTGTTGTAAATTTAATTAAAAAAGATGATAAAGTAATAATTCCTGTTAACGGTGAATTTAGTACTCGTTTAGCACAACAAATTGAATGGGCAGGCGGTCAAGCAATTAGAATTGAGACTGAACCTGGTGTCAATGCAACATATGATCAGGTCAAAGAGGCCTTTGATAATAACAAAGATGTAAAAGCATTCTATTGTGTTTGGAATGAAACATCAACTGGAACTATGATTAATTATTTAGATAGAATAAAAGATCTAACATCAAGAAATGATTCTTACTATGTTTTAGATGGTGTTTCAATTGTTGGTGGAGAAGAACTTCATATGGATAAATGGGGAATTGATATTGCAATGACAGGTGCTCAAAAAGCATTTGCGTGCCCACCTGGAATTTCACCAATTTGTATTAATGGAAGAACTAGAAAATACATGGAAGCTAATCCACCAAATACAATGTATTTCAATTTACCAAGATACTTCAAGTATTATGATGAAGCAAAGCATACACCTTTCACTCCTGCATTGCCTGTTTTGTATGCATACAGAGAGGCAATGAGAATCATTCTAGAAGAAGGAATGGAAAAAAGAATTCAAAGACACAGAACATGTTCAGATGCATTGTACTCTGGTCTTTCTGCAATTGGTTTATCCCCATTTGCCGATGAAAACTCTCGCTCTACTGTTGTTATTGCATTGAACTATCTTGATGGATTAGAAGATAAAATATTCCGTGATACACTTGCAAAGAAATTTAGAATTCTAGTAGCCGGCGGATTTGGAAATCTAAAAGGCAAAGTCTTCAGAGTTGGTTGTATGGGTGAAGTAAATCGTTATCATGTAATGAGATGCATATCAGGAATTGCATCTACATTGGCAATGATGGGTTATGATACTGATGCACAAGCAGGTCTTAAGGTCGCTGAAGAAAAACTAAAGCCACTAGAGTCGCTCTAACTTAATATAAGGAAATTCAAAATCGACTACGTTGACATTCAAAAAAGGACAATTAATTTTACTTGATTATACTGCCAAAATTAAAGACAGTGGTGAAGTTTTTGAAACCACAAGTGAAGATGAAGCAAAAAAACACTCCATCCATGATCCTAATGTAAAATATATGCCAAAATTAGTTTCTGTAGGAGAAGCATGGGTTCTCAAAGGATTAGATGATGCCTTACCTGAAACAAAAGCAGGTGAAAAAAAGACAATTGAAGTTTCACCTGACAAAGGATTTGGTGCAAGAGACAAAGGTAAAGTTAGAATGATTCCTCTAAGAAAACTTGGAGAGGATGCAGAAAAAGTATCTGTAGGCGATACTGTAGAAATTGATAACAAAAAAGGAATTATTCGTTTCATTGGTTCTGGTAGAGTTCAAATTGATTACAATCATAGATTTGCAGGAAAAACAATCGTTTACGATGTTGATGTAAAAAAATCTCTTGATTCAGACGATGACAAAGTAACTGAAATTCTAAAATCAAGATTACCTGTAGAAAATGATAAAATAAATTTCAAAAAAACAGGTACTACAGTAGACATTACAATTCCTGAAGAAATCTACAGAGCAGATGGATTAGCAATAATCAAACATTTTACTCAAATGGATCTATTCAAGTTTGTTCCATCTCTTGGCAAAGTTAACTTTGTAGAATCATACGAGAACAAACAAGCCAAAAAAGAACCGGTTAAGAAGCTTGATCCTGAAAATAAACCAAAACTAAAATCTAAAGAATAATTATAAAACTCCAGTACTTTTTGCAAGTTTCAATGCTGCCTTTTCAGTCATTTTAACTTCTTTTAATATTGTATATCTCTCAGGTCGTAATGATTGTGCCATAACAAGTGCTTTAGCTAGTATTGTTGGTTTTAATCCAATTTCTTTTGCAGTTGTTGGTGCACCAGATTTTTTTAATGTTTTAACAATTTCTTTCCAATTTTGTCCTTGTAACTTTGCAATCATTATGGAACCTATACCACATTTTTCTCCATGTAATCCAATTCCAAACTCTAAATGATCAATTGCATGTGAAAATAGATGCTCTGCACCTGAACATGGTCTACTACTTCCCGCAATACATGATGCAACTCCTGCACTGATTAATGCTTCAACAATAACTCTAACATCAATCTTATTTTTAGAAAAATTTTCAGCACTTTCAATTAATATTTCTGCACTCATTGAAGCAAGATTTGCTGAATATCTCCCATAATACTCTCCAACTTTGTCACGACCTAATTCCCAATCATGAACCGCAGTTACCTTTGCCATTAAATCTCCACATCCACTTGCAAGCAATTTTTTTGGTGCCTTTTTGATTATGTCTAAATCTACAAAAACACCAAGTGGTGCAGTTGCTACCAATGAGTGAGGTTTGTCGCCTCTTACTGAAACAAATGGACTTGCAATTCCATCATGAGAGGCAGAAGTAGGTATACTGACAAACGGTTTTTTTAGATTAAACGCACATAATTTTGCAATATCTACTGAACGACCTCCTCCTAGACCTATGATTATGTCACTTTTTGTTGATTTGACTTTTTTTTGAACTACAACTGTTTCTTTTACTTCATTAGATTTTGCTAAATGCCATACGGCTGATATCTTTGCATTTTTTAATGACTTGTCAATTTCTTTCCCAATTATCTTTTTTACATTTTTTCCTGAAATTATTGAAACTTTTTTTGGATTGGATAGTGATCGTAAAAACTCTCCAACTTGTCCAATATTTTTTTCACCAACAACGATCTGCCTTGGAAGTTCCATTGTATGTGACATTATGCCCTTCTTGCTCAACACTTCGTTCCTATGACAAAGTTATTTAAAAGGGTCTAATATCATTGATATTGTCTCAAAAACGAGGTAATCTTATGTCAAATAACGTAGAAGAAAAAATATTACACGGAACAACCACTGTAGGTATCAAGGCTACAGACGGTGTTGTCTTATGTGCTGATATGAGAGCAAGTGCAGGATATTTTATTGCAAATAACAACACAATGAAAATTCAAAAAATTGAGCAACACGTTGGTCTTACACTAGCAGGTGGTGTAGCTGATGCACAAAACATTGTTGATGTATTACGTTATCATGCAAATTTACATAGAATTCAAAATCAAGAACCAATTCCAGTTAACTCATTAGCAAGATTAACCTCTTTGATGTTCCATCAGAATAGAGGTTATCCATTCATTGCAGACATCCTAGTAGGTGGTGTTGATGCAAAAGGTCCATCATTATTTAATATCGACATGTTTGGTTCTGTAGAAAATAAAAATTATGTCACAACTGGTAGTGGTTCTCCAGTTGCATATGGTTTGCTAGAAGAAGAATACAACAAAGACTTGACACTAGAAGATGCAAAAGTTGTTGCATTGCGTGCAGTCAAAGCAGCCATAACACGAAATATTGGAACTGGTGACGGAATCAACGTAGCATTGGTTGATAAAAATGGATTCCGTCTTTTAACAGAAGAACAAAAGAAAGCAGTACTCCCTCTTTAGAATAATTGCAAAAAAAACAACAGCAGCAAGCAGATCAATCTAGTCAGAATATAATGGCTACCATACTGACAAGTATACCCAAAGATGCAAATGTTACAAAAATTGATTATGAAGGACCTCGTATTGCACTATACACTGACAAACCACGTTTCTTAATGGAAAATAATGAAATAATTTCCAATCTTGTTAACCAAATCAAAAAACGAATTGTAATCCGAACAGATGAAAAAATTAGAAAGTCTGAAGAAGATGCAAGAAAAATTTTAGATTCCCTAGTTCCAGATGAGGCAGGATTAGAAGCTACATTTTTTGATACTGCAACTGGTGAAGTTTCAATTGAAGTAAAAAGACCGTGGTTATGTCAAAGAAATGCTGATGAGTTTAATCATACTGATGTAACTGAACAGTCTGGTTGGAGATTAAGAATAAGGAAATCTACTACAAAACCATCAAACACAATAAAATCTATCAATTATCAACTAAAAGTTTCATCATCAGACAGGGCAAAACAGCTAAAATCTGTCGGAGAAGAAATTTTTAGACCTAGACTTGTACAAAAATCAGAAGTATCCTTGCTAACATTAGGGGGATTCGGACAAGTAGGTCGTTCTTGCATGTTACTGACTACGCCTGATAGCAAAGTTTTGATTGATTGTGGTGTTAATCCTGGCGCTCGAACTCCATCTGAGGCATATCCACGTTTGGATTGGGCCAATATTTCATTAGACGAGTTAGATGCTATTGTTATAGGACATGCACACCTAGATCATACGGGATTTTTGCCTGTTTTAACTAAATATGGATACAAAGGACCAATCTATTGTACAGAACCTACACTTCCTATGATGAATCTAATTCAGTTAGATGCAATCAAGGTTGCAGGTGCACAGGGTCGTACCCCAATGTATGCAGAAAGAGATGTTCATCAAATTATGAGACAAACAATTGGTTTGTCATATGGAACTGTCACTGATATTTCTCCTGACATTAAGCTTGTACTGGCAAACGCTGGTCATATCTTAGGTTCTGCATCATGTCATTTCCATATCGGTAATGGTGATCATAATTTTGTTTATTCTGGTGATATCAAATATGGAAAAAGTATGCTTTTAGAAAGTGCTGATACAAGATTCCCACGTGTAGAAACATTGTTGGTAGAAAGTACATACGGTGCAAAAGAAGACATTCAGCCTACAAGAGAAGAGGTTGAAGGTGCATTCATCAAATCTGTAAATGAAATTCTCAAGGGTGGAGGCAAAGTTCTCATTCCAATTCCAGCAGTAGGTCGTGCACAAGAATTGATGATGGTCATTGACAAGTACATGAAGTCTGGTCAGTTAGTTGAATCCCCTGTTTTCATGGAAGGAATGATTCAAGAAGCAACTGCTATACATGAAGCACATCCTGAATACCTTGAAAGATCATTAAAACAAAAAATTCTAGAAACTGATGATAACCCATTTGATTCAGAATATTTCACAAACATCGAACATGCAGATGGAAGAGATGAACCATTAAGAGAAGATACTCCATGTATTGTAATTGCTACATCTGGTATGTTAGAAGGTGGTCCCGTCTTAGAATATTTCAGAAACTTTGCTCCAAGTCCAAAAAATAAAATTCTATTTGTCTCATATCAGGTTAATGGAACTCTAGGAAGAAGAGTAATGGATGGAGCAAGGCAAGTAACAATCATGGGAAGAGATGGTAAAGTGGAGGTTGTTACAATTAACTGTGGTACAGAAAAACTTGAAGGATTCAGTGGCCATAGTGATTACAATCAATTAATGTCATATGTACAAAGATTAAGACCAAAACTTCGTAGAGTTCTTGTCAATCATGGAGAAAGAAGAAAATCACAGAATCTTTCATCATCAATTAATAGAATGTATAGAGTAACAACTCATTATCCACAAGTTCAAGAAGCTATAAAATTATTTTAAATCATAATCTGGCTTCCAAATTTTTACATTTGGAGGAGTTACGATAATTCTTTCTTCTCCTAGTCTTGCAATGTCTGCTTCAGCATTGCGTGCAATAACATAAAGCTCTTCAACAACTTTGCGTAATTTCTCAACATCTTTCTGTGCCAATGGTGTTACCCTCAAAATTAACACCATTCCCTTTTTGATGTCTTCTTTTATTGAATGCAAATCACTTGGATCACGAATGGTTATCGCTTTCAAGTACGTTGTATTTTCTTGTTTTTGCATGAGCTTATTGGCGATCTACACCTTCATAAACTCTTTTGATCTTAAAAAAATTAACAATATTTTTTGTGCGTAATTACCCTAAATCATATGTCTAGAGTGTTAGAAGCTCTTTTGTGAATTTGTGTAATAAGATTGGATTTTTTTGTGTTACAACTAATGAATCCTCAATTCGTACACCAAACTTTTTTGCAATGTAAATGCCTGGTTCCACAGTAATAGCCATGTTTTTTTCTAACTTTGTAGAACTTCGTGGTCCAATTGTTGGTAGTTCATGTACGTCTAATCCTATTCCATGTCCTGTTGAATGAATGAAATATTTTCCGTAACCTGATTCATCAATAACTTTTCTGCATGCATCATCAACTTTTTTACAGTCAATTTTTGGTTTAACAGTTTTTAATCCAGCTTTTTGTGACTCTTTAACAATTTCATAAACATTTTTTTCTTCATTAGATACTTTTCCTATTGCAAATGTTCTTGTTGCATCTGAAACATAACCTTTGTAACGTAATGTTAGATCAACAACAATCAATTCATTTTTCTTAAACTTTCTACTGGTTACTTGTGCATGTGGCAGTGCACCATTTGGTCCACCTGCAATGATTAATGGATTTAATGTAGAACGATAACCTGTATCAAACATTTCATTTTCAACTGCATATGACATTAAGATTGCTTGAAGCTCTGATTCTTTCTGTCCAGCTTTAATTTTCTTTTGACAAATTCCAAACATTTCATCAATTATCTTTGATGCCTTTTTTAGAATTTTAATTTCTGTTTCATCTTTTATTTCTCTTGACTTATTGAATGGCTCAATTGAGCTTTTAATCTTCGGAAATGATTTTTTTAATGATTGCATTACCGAATAATTCTGACAATCTGTACAGACCTTTCCTTTTACAAATTTCTTTAATGTTAACAAAGAACTCATACCACGATCAGATTGAACCACTTCGCAATCAATTCCTTCTTCTTTTGCTCGTCCAACTTCTAATTCTGGTGCAATTATGGTCGTTTTTCCATTTTTTTCTAAAATTCCTATTGCCTCTCCCCAAAATCCGGTCATGTAAAATAGATTTTCAGGCTCTAGTGCTACTATCATATCGCAACCTGTAATTTCTTTACAGTGTTTCAAAAGTCGTTTTCTTCTAACTTTCACACTCTAATTGAATTATTAATCTGAATTTATGTTTGATGTCTACTAATTTCTGGCAGTCAAAACTAAAACTTCCCATGGGAATACAATTTTTCCATTTTTTTTGGTGTACTCAAGCGTTCTATCTTTTATCATTTCTCTAAGATTGGTTTTTTGAAATTTTGTCAAAGAATCAAATTTTTCCTTTAGAGGTTTTGATAGATGTCTTTTGTAATTGTTCCAGTAGTTTGAAAATGTGCCTGGACTATAACTAAAAACAAATTTTTTTACCACGATTTTTCTAAATCCAGCTTTTTTGATTGCGCTTGCAAATGTCTCTTTTGTGCCAAACCTATCCATCTCTGGATATTTTGGTAAATAATCTGGAATCATTTTTTTTACTGGTTCCAAAATGCTGTCAAAGTATGGAACATTGTATTTACCATGCACTGCAAGTGTAATTGTTCCATTTTTCTTTAACATTTTTTTCATATTTTTTAATACTTTTTGTTCATTAGGAAAAAAGAATAATGCATACTGGCAGGTAATTGCATCAAATTTTGTCCCAAATTGAACTTTTTCTGCATCTGCTCTGATGAAATGTAGATTCTTAACATCACCTGTCCATTTCTTTGCTATTTTAATTGCCGATTCTGATGAATCTATTGCATAAATCTGACCTTTACTTCCAACTTTTCTAACTAATTTCTTAGTAACAAGACCCGTTCCACATGCAAGATCTAAAACTGTGTCACTTTTTTTTATTTTTGATAATTCTAACAGTTTTTTTGTAACATTAAATGGCCCAACTTCATTTTTAGCCCATCGTTTATGATAAAATGGTGCAACTTCATTCCAAACTGAAATGGTACGTTGTTTGTATTTTGTACCTTTAGATTCTCTTTTCAATGTTTTTACAAATTATTTTCGAAAGTCTTTCTTTTTTAGTTCTTGGTATGGTTGTTGTACCTTTAGGATCAACAATAATTATTTCATTATAGTTTGTATCCTTGTTATATTTACGACCAATATCATTTGCAACTATCATATTTGCTTTAGATTCTTTTAGTTTCTTTTTTGCACGAGTAACCAATTCTTTTTTAGAAATATCAGTTTCAGCCTTAAAGCCTACAAGGAAAATATCTTTTTGTTTATTCTTTACAATATCAATAATTTTTGGTGCTCTTACTAGTTTTACATTGATTTCCTTTTTGTCACTCTTTATCTTACTAGAAGTGGCATTTTTGGCTACATAATCTGATGCAGCAGCTGCCATTATTGCAATGTCAAATTTTTTCTTTAGAGATTCTTTTACAGCCTTGTTCATTTCATCTACCGAATTTACTCGAATTATCTTTGCACCTTTTGGTGGTTCACTTGTTCCTGGTCCATATATCAGAGTAACTTTGGCTCCTGCTGAAATTAACTCTGAAGCTAAAAGTGTTCCAGTTTTTCCAGAGCTTTGGTTTGTAATTACTCGAACAGAATCAATTTTTTCTACAGTTGGACCTGCTGTCATCAAAACTTTTTTTCCTTGTAACTTTTCTGAACTGCCAAATTTTTTCAATACAAATGAAAGTACATCTTCTGGTTCTGGTGCTTTTGCCTTTCCTTCAATCATTTGAGGTGATATGAATTCTATTTTTTTTCTTAAGAATTCTATGTTTTTCTTAACTGCAGCATTTTCATACATAGAACGATGCATCGCTAAACCCATGATTATTGGAATTTTAGAACCAAATGCTACAGTAAGAACCGTAGAAATTGGTGTATCATCAATTCCTGTTGCTAGTTTTCCTAACGTATTTGCAGTTGATGGATATACAATTAGTAAATCAGATCTCTTGTAATCTGCCAATTCAATATGTTCCATATCTCCAGTTAATTTTGTAATTACATTATTTCCTGTTGCCCATTTCATATAATCAGGTTTGATTAACTTTGTACTTGCGTTTGACATTACACATTTGACATTTGCACCATGTCTCATGAGTAATCTTGCAAGCTCAATTGACTTGTATGCTGCAACTGAGCCTGCAACACACAGAACTATATTTTTCCCAGCAAGTTCAGTTCCATGACTATCAACGATATCCAGTGATGGATGTGGTAATCTTTTAGCCAATCTCTTTCTCCAACTTTTCTAATTCTTCTTTTTCCATAGAAAATGTATGTTCTTGACCAGGAAATTTTTCTTCTTTCACGTCTTTTACGTATGAATTAATTGCATTTCTAATCTCTTCTGATAAATTTAGATATCTTTTTGCAAATTTTGGTTTTATTTTTTCAAACATTCCTAACATATCGTGAACAACCAATACTTGACCATCACAATTTACACCCGAACCTATACCTATTGTTGGAACTTTGACACTTTTTGTAATAATTCTTGCAACATCACTAGTAACCATTTCAAAAACAATACTGAATACCCCTGACTCTTCTAATTTCTTAGCATCTTGCAATAAATCAACAGCATCTTCACTTTTCTTTGCTTGAACAGAATATTTTTCTGCAGTTTGTGGGAGTAATCCTAAATGTCCCATAACAGGAATTCCTGAATTAACTATAGCTTTGATAATTTCTCCAACTTCTTTTCCACCTTCAAGTTTAACAGCATCTGCTCCTGCTTCTACAAGTTTTTTTGAATTGATAATGGCAGAATCTTTATTTTCATATGAATTAATTGGAAGATCAGTGACAATTAGTGAATTTGTTTTTGCATTTTTTACAGCAGTTGTAAATCGTATCATGTCATCCATTGTTACATCTCGAGTATCATCATATCCTAGCATTACCATGCCTGCACTGTCTCCAACTAGTATGACGTCAACTTTGTCACAGAATGTGGCCATAGTTGAATCATATCCTGTTAAAACAGTAATTTTCTCTTTAGACTTCATTTGAACTATATCTGAAACTGTTTTAGCCATTTTTTGCTCTCCTTTCAAGATTCTTATGAATTTCTAAGATTGCTGATTTTAGATTCTTTTTATTATCGAAAGTAACTTTTTTTCTAGATTTTTTTGATTCTATAACAAGTAATTTCATAACACGAGTAACATTATCGACAATTGTCACATCTGCAGTCTGTGCAGTTCTAGATAACGGATTTAGATCAAAAGTTATGACCTTCTTTTTTGCCTTTTTCAAAGCAATGGTTCTATCCCCGTCTTCTAGTGGAACCAATACCACATCTGCACAAAAAATACCATTTTTATCAACAATTCTTCTTGCACTATCAATCCCTTTCAGTTTTGTAGACTCTTTTTTGTCCATTCCTAGAATTTCTTTTGCGCCTGATTTTTTCAAAATATTTGAGATTGCCTTTTTTCGTTTTTCACTTGAATAAAACAAATTTACTTCTATCTTTGAATTTGTTATTTTTGCTAATTGGATAATCTCTCTTGGACAAAGTGCGGCAAAATTTCCATTAACTGAAATTACCGAATTCTGTGCCTGATTTAGCATAAATGCTGCAGCCTTGATGGCATTTTTTGCAGATTTTGTAGTTTTTTCACCAATAAGATAATCAAATGCTTCTCCTCTTCCATGTGCTAGCAATCCTTCTTTTGCCACCAAATTATTATCAAAACCTTCAACTAATTTTTCTCTAATTTGAAGAGACAAATATCGAGGATGAGACTTTGGAATATCCATATGCATCAAAATTTTATTGTAATCTTGCACCAGAATTGTCAATCTTTGATGTGATAATCAATCCATCTTCAAACTGTTTTAAAATTTCTTTCACTTTTTCTTTTTCATTTTTGGTTACAAGTGAAAATATAGTTTCACCAAATAATGCAACACCACATTTTATTTCATTTTTGTGTAAAAGATTGATCACTTGGTTCATTCTTGGTGTTATTACATTAACATATTTTGCAAATTTTACAGACATGTCTTGAAATTCTTCAGTATCATTACTTTCAATTAACTTCTTCACCATCTTTCCGCCTAATCCATTAATTGAAGAAATTTTTTCTTTAAGAAATTTTTTTGTTGATATTGGATTAAAACAAATTATGATAACATCTCGTTTCTCTTTAGAATTAATTTTCTTTACTTGTCCAATTCCGGGCGCGCCTGATTTTATTCTTACTTCAAATCCTCCATGGTATGATGCCAACACGTCACCTAATCCAGTTTTACATTCTATTTCGACGTTATGTGCAATCTGTGCTACTTCAATCTTGGATAATTTACAATTTAATGCATCATTTAATGCAATGGATAATGATAATGCAACTGCCGCACTACATCCAAATCCATATCCGACAGGAACATCAATCTCATGTGTTACATCAACAAATTTTTCATTAATTGGAAATTTACTGAGAACTAACTCTGATACGCGCATATCTCCTGATTCAAAACCATTCACTTTAATTGAAAAATTTGAAATATCATGTTTTGTTGCATCTCTCACTGTTACGGTAGTTTTGACACCTTTTTGTATAGAAAATCCTGCACCAAGTGAACCTAATTGTTTAGAATCTTCTTGGTCTAATTCGGCTTTGAAAAAGCCAGTAATGTGTGCAGGACAAAATGCTGTCGCCATTATGATCACATCGACATAGGTGGAAAATATTAATACTTGGCTTAAATAGTATAAACTAGTATAAATTGACTACCTTTACACGTCGCCTGCAAAAGATTGGGAGTAGCATATTGGTATCATTACCTAAAGAATGGATTGATGCAAATAATTTGGATAAAACCAATCAAGTAGAAATTGAAACAAATCAAAACAATCTTTCTATTAGAACACAACTAAGTAAAAGACCTTCTAAAGAAATTGAAATTTCATATCCATTACCAAAAGGTGAAAGCATTGTCCCAACTATAACTGGTGCATACCTTTTGGGATTTGATATTATTAAAATTGTTAGTAAATCTCCTATATCAATTACTGATAGAGAGAGTGTTCGTGGATCCACGAGAAGATTAGTGGGAATGGAAATCATTGATGAAGATGCAACCAATATTTCTGTTCAATTTTTACTTGATGAAACATCTGTAAACCCACAAAATATTCTAAAACGGATGAGTTCAATTGCACTTGGTATGTTTACAGATGTGGTGTCATCACTTGAAACTGGTGACAAAACAAATCTTGAAACTATTGCAAATCGTGATGCAGAAATAAACAGACAATATTTTCTTCTTGTTAGATTAATTCGTACAACCATAATGGATACTAGATTAGCTGGACTTTTCAATCTTGAAAATATTGATATTCTTGATTACAGAATTGCTGCAAATACACTTGAAATTGCTGGAGATACAGTTGTTGAATTAGCTGAATCTCTGATCAAATCTAACTTGTCTAAAACTGAATTAAAAAAATTATATGATTTTACAAAAGATATGGATGAAATACAAACAAAATCAATTGATTCTTTTATTTCTAATGATCGTTCACTAGCAATCAATGCCATTACGTTACAGAGAAATAACTTTGAAAAAATTTCAAAAATTCGTTCCTCTTTAGAAAACAAAAAACAAATTTCTCTTGCATTGTTTGATCTAATTATCATGTTTGAAAAGATTCTACAATCTTGGTCAGATATCACTGATTTAGTTAAACCTAGTTATCAATAATTAGAGTAATTTCTTTTTTGCAGCATAAATCATCACTGCACAAATTGTTTTTGAATCAATTATTTTTCCAGCTTTAATCATTCCGATTAATTTTTTTATATCCATTTTTACAACTGTGATAAACTCGTCATTATCTAATTTCAAATCAAATTCCTTTTTTGTTCCAGATGCAACAAAAATGTGAATTTCCTCTTTGTTATAGCCTACTGAAGGGAAATATGAGACTAATTTAGTCATTTTTTTGGCCTTGTAACCGGTTTCTTCAATAATTTCTCTATATGCGCAATCAATCGGCTTTTCTCCCTTTTCCAAAGTTCCAGCTGGGATTTCTAAAATGTATCCGTGTGGAAACCTGTGTTGTTTCACTAAAAGCACTTTTCCTTTTTCATCAAATGCAAGCATCGCAGCAGCTCCTGGATGTTCAATAATTTCCCGTCTAACTTTTCTATGTTCAACCTGCATATGATATGCATTTAATTCAAATAATTTCCCTTTGTACAGTTTTTCTTTTTTCATTTCTAATTTACCTGAGAAAGATGTAGTGTTTGTGACTTTGTTAACGTTTCTAATCTCTTTTCTAACCATTTTTCAGGCATATCTATTTTTTTTGGAATAAATAATTCCGTTGTTATGGTTCCTTTTATTCCAGCTATTTTTTCTGTCATTTCATCCATCTTGAAAATACTTTCACTATACAGGAATAGAACAATTTGATTTTTAGCTAAAAATGGTGTCATTAAGTAATCTTCTCCAAATTCATCTTCAAATCTTTTTAGCATTTTTGGAATATCTTCTTGTGTAATTGCTACTACTGCATAACACAAGAAACCCTCAATTTTACTAGGATCATATACAAGTGTAAATTGAATTGATTCATTATTTTGCAGTTTTTCTAATGATCTGTTGATTGTTTTTGTTGATAGACTAGTATCCTTTGATAACTGTTCAATTCTTTTTCTAGGATCTTGTATCAATTTACTTAAAATTTCAAAATCAGTTCTAGTAAGATTATGTGTAATCTTTGTGTTATTAGCTTCAAAAACAGACATTACACGTACATCTTGCATCAATTTTTGTAACAACTCTATCTTTTGTTGCATATCTTCTTTCACTATTACACCAATTACTGTAATTCCTCCAATGCATGGAACAATTGCAAATGGCATTCCAGCTAACTTTACATTTTTGATAATCTCTTTTTGATTCTGACTATTTACTACAATGTAAAACATGTTTAATCCTAATAGTGGTGGTTCAACTTTAAGACAAAATTTTTCTATAATTCCTAATTTTTGCATCTTGCTAATTCTCGAACCAACAGCTCCTCCAGAAATTCCTAATTCCATTCCAATTTGCCTATCTGGTTTTCTGCAATTATTTAATAATCTACTTAGAATTTTCATATCTAAAATGTCCAATATGTGAACTATCAAGTGTATTAATGTAATAAATCTAGCCTTTTTTTATGATAATGTCCTAAATATTAGCACTATGGTTGATCAGTATTATATATTCGACATTTTATAGTACGATATGGATTACAGAGTAAATCTGGCAGCTAGAATGTTAGCAAATAAGAGAGGCAGTCTAATTGGCGCGGTTCTTGCTGTATCAATAGGAATCTTAGTAATTCATGTAAATTTTGTAATTTTCCAAGGAATCTATGATGCTATAATTCGTGATATGACTGAATATCGATTTGGTGACATTTTTGTAAGTCATGAAGAAGAAGCAACAATAGAAAGATCACACGTAGTTTACACAAATTGGTTTGAAAGAGTACCTTTGGTTAAATCTGCGACACCCCGGCTTTCGGGAAATGCGGACATAGAATTTAGAAGCATGGGAAAATTCAATGAAGAATTTGATGTTCCTGTAGTTGGTGTAGAACCAGTTTCTGATATTCTTGCATCAAAAATTCATACAACAATTAATGAAGGTCAGTATGTTTATGCTAGAAATTCAATTGTTGTTGGTGAAACTGTTGCAAGAGATTTAGGTGGTGTTAGAGTTGGTGATAATCTCAAACTAATAATGACAAATCAGGGAGGAGAAGAAGTATCTAAAAGATTTGTGGTTACGGGAATATCAAAAACTGCTGGTGGACAAGGATTTGATACTAGTGTAATAATTCACATTGATAGTTTACGAACTATGTTGGATAGACCTGATGAATCAAATTCAATATTTGTAAAACTGAATGAAAAAAATCCAGAAGCTGCAATTGATATTAGAACACAGTTCTTAACTGCATACGCTAATGATGATCTAAAAGCACAAACAATTGAAGAATCCGCTGAGGCAACACTCAAAGGATTTCGTTCTGGAATTGCGATGATTAATTTAATTGGTTATTTTGGAATGGGTTCTTCTGCTTTTGCAATTGTTACTATTCAAATGATGCTTGTAAATAGTAAGACTAGAGAAATTGGTGTAATGCGTGCAATTGGAGCAAAAAGAAAAGACATTCTAATTGTATTCATCTTACAAGGTATGATTATTGGTGCAATTGGTGCTGGTGCAGGAACTGGAATTGGATTAGCGTATACAACGTATGCAAAAGAAACCAATATGCAATTCCAAGGTAGTTTGGCACTAGAAGTAAATTATAACTGGAAAAAAATTGCTGAAACTGCACTTTTAGCATTTTTCCTAGCAATTCTTGCTGCAATATATCCCTCTTATAGAGCGACAAAATTACAACCAGTGGAGGCTATGAGAAATGTCTGATGTTGTGTTAGAATTGCAAAATGTTTCAAGAATTTTTGGTGAAGGTGATACTCAAGTCAAGGCATTGGATGATGTTTCGTTAAGTATACGACGTGGGGAATTTGTTCTAATAGTTGGAAGTTCGGGCTCTGGAAAATCAACCTTACTAAACATGATTGGGCTTTTAGATAAACCAACAAGTGGAAAGGTAATTCTAGATGGAAAAGAAACCACCGGTCTGAATGACGGACAGGTTTCACAGTACAGAAATGAAAAATTAGGATTTGTTTTCCAATTTGCCAATTTACTTCCAGATTTAACTGTCTTGGAAAATGTGATGCTTCCGCAGCAAATACAGGGAAGTTCTGAAGACATACGCCAAAATGCAATTGATTTGTTGGTTAAAGTTGGATTGGAAGATCAAATTAACAAACGTTCAAACAAAATTTCTGGAGGACAAGCACAAAGAGCTGCAATTGCCAGAGGATTAGTTAATCACCCAACCATAGTTTTGGCTGATGAACCAACAGGAAATCTAGACTCAATAACTGCTGGAAAAATTGTAAAATTGGCAAAAACAATGGCCAAGGAGTTAAACCAAACTTTCATAATTGTCACACATGATAGACACCAATTTCCAGACGTTGATAGAGTGATTACAATTAAAGACGGTAAAGCGTTCAGTGGAGAAGAAACCACAATGGAGATTGCAGCATGAACAAATTTGTCATAGTATTTTTGGCATTTTTGATGGTCAGTTCACTCACCCCATTATCATTTAGTGAAAGACTTGGACCAGCAAATGCACCACAAGGTGTTTTAAGAGATAATGTTATCAGTGTAAAATTCCTTGATGCATATTTTGGAACTGAAGACAATAAAATTGAAGTTGCACCAGGAGACAAAAACGTTCCATTTACTGTAGTAATGAGTAATGTTGGTACACAAGATATTACTGGAATTAAAGGAAAACTTACTCTTCCTACTCCGTATCAATCTCCTAGTGGAATAGGCGTTGCAATGATGGCTGACAATGATCAAAAAGCATCCGCAGGTAATACATTTGCTTTAACATTTTTTGTTAACGTATCAGAACTTGCACCTATCAAAGATTATTCTGGAGCTGTTGAAGTAAGCTTTTCAAGATTACGAGAATCTGGTGAACGTACTGAAAATTTTCCTTTTACATTCAAACTTACTGGTGATAGTGTAGTTAATCTCAGACCTATTTCTGGGGCTCTAACATCAATTGTAAACAATGATGTAATAATTGAAATTTCAAATGCAGGTAGTGCACCATTAAACAATGTAGATATTATTTTACAAAATGATCAAACATCTGTTGCAACACAATCACAATCAATTACTAATTTGGAAAATGTAATTTTTGATCAAACTCATTGGGATGTTGGAACAATTAATCCTCAATCTTCTGTAACATTTTCACTAAAGGTATTTGTTCCAGAAACAGTCAAAAATGAACCATTACATCTTCCTATGACAATTACATACTATGATGCGCATGGTGAATTAGAAACTGTTACTAGAGTTACTGACTTTTACATTAATGGATTGGTTGATCCATCAATTTATGGCGTTAAGGTAATTGATTTATCTGGAAAACAAACAGTAATTGGTGAAATTCTTAATGAAGGAAATAGTGATGGATTATTTGGATTTGTTACCCTAAAACCAAGAGGTGACTCTAACATCCAAGAATCTACACAATACATTGATGAAATAGAACCTGACAGCCCTGTTCCATTTAATATTCCAATTGATTTTGAAGGTGAATCTAGAACAGGTGAGCATGAGATAACAATTGAAATTAGATACAAAGATTCTATGAGAGAAGAATACACTTTATCATATGATACGACAATTGATGTTTCCACATTGTCTATACTGGATACTGAAGAAAGAGAATTTCCAATGGAAGTAATTCCAATAGTAATTATCATTGGCGTGGTTATTGGAATATTGTACAAAAAAAGAAAAACTATCAAAAAATAGTAAAAAATCTGTATAAATCAAAATTTAATGCATAAATTAACATACTCTAAATTTGTAATTTTCATATGCATTGGAAAGATTCGCTACCTGATTCGTATGTAAAAAAATATGGTAATCAACCATGTGTCAATATTGGTACTGCGGGTCACGTAGATCATGGGAAAACTAGTTTGATTCAGGCATTAACTGGAAAGTGGACTAGTGTACATAGTCAAGAATTGAAGAGAGGAATTACAATTCGAGTTGGCTATTCTGATGCAGCATTTTACAAATGCCCTGATTGTGAACCGCCAACAAATTATTCCACATCTCCTAAATGTCCAAATTGTAAACAAGAAGGAGAACTAAGCAGAGTTGTTAGTTTTGTTGATAGTCCTGGACATGAAAGTTTGATGGCAAACATGTTGTCAGGTTCTGCATTAATGGATGGGGCTATTTTACTAGTTGCTGCAAATGAAAAAGTTCCACAAATGCAAAGTAAGGAACATCTTTTAGCACTTCAAACATTAGGAATAAAACAAATTGTTGTGGTTCAAAACAAGGTTGATTTAATCACATACAAAGAAGCAATGAGTAATTATTCTGATATCTCAAAATTCATCAAGGGCACAAATGCCGCAAAATCTCCTATAATCCCTGTTTCTGCGCAAGCAAATCTAAATCTGGATGCGCTCATTTATTCAATTGAAACTGAAATCAAAACACCAGAACATGATGTTAAGAAATCTCCTGTAATGCATGTCTTACGTTCATTTGATATTAACAAACCTGGTTCAAAAATTGCAAATATCAAAGGTGGAGTAATTGGAGGAAGTTTAACTGAAGGTCAGTTTAACATTGGTGATGAAATTGAAATTAAACCTGGATTGTTAAATGAAAAGAAAAAAAATTATGAACCATTAATCACTGAAATTGTTTCTTTAGGAACCGGTGCAGGAACTGTTGATAATGTAAAACCCGGTGGTCTAGTTGCAATTGGAACAAAGCTTGATCCAAACTTAACACGAGGAGATTCATTCATTGGTTCTGTAATTGGTAAACCAGATTCATTGCCAGAAAATTCTGATGTTGCAAAATTAGAAGTTAATCTGTTTGATTCAGCAGTTGGTTCTACAGGTAATGAAAAAATTGCTCCAATCAACATGGGTGAGATGTTACGATTAAACATTGGTACCGCTCCAATTCCTGGAAAGGTTACCAAAGTTAAAGGAAATGATATCGAAGTAACATTGAGACGTCCTGTTTGTTTATTTGAAAAAAGTAATGTCGCAATTAGTAGAAGAATCGCTGATAGATGGAGATTAATCGGTGCTGGAATAATTGGTTAAGGTAATCTCTGATACTAGTTTTCTAATTCATTTAGCCACTCATAGAATAAAAAATATTGATTCTATAGAGACTGAAATTGGTACATTATCTTTCATTATTCCTAAAATTGTAAAAAAAGAATTGGAACATCTTGTAAAGGATCCTGATAAAAAAATTATTTCAGAACAAACCTTAGATTTTATTAGAAATTTTAAAACAAATGATATTGATGGAAATACTGCCGATGAAGCAATTCTTGATTTTATAAAAGAAAATAGAAGTATTGTAGCTACTATGGATAGAGAATTGAAAAATAAGATAAAAGAATCAGGAAGTTCTATTCTATCAATTCATAATGATAAGATAGTACTTGAAAACTAGAAAACTTTATTTTAAAAATAACTCTTCGAAGATATATGGAACTGATTAGTAGTGATTTTCAAGAAGGAAGTGAAATTCCAAAAAAATTTGGTTACAAGCATGAAAATGACGAACCACATGTTCAATTCGAATCCATTCCTACTGGTGCAAAAACATTAGCAATAATTATGGATGATCCAGATGCAATGAAAGCAGTAGGAAAGGTTTGGGTTCATTGGTTAACATATCATGATGTTAATGACACAACAAAAATTGAAGGAAAAACAGATTTTGGTGAAATTGGTTATGGCGGACCTGCACCTCCAGATGGACGTCATACCTATATTTTCAAAGGCTATGCATTAGACACCATATTAGATCTCAAAGAAGGTTATTCCAAACAGGATTTAGAAGATGCAATGAAAGGTCACATTATTGCTGAAGCCAAACTAACTGGTACTTTTGCACCATAGTCAATAACCTGTAAATAAGTATCAAAATTGAATTGAATTATGATTTCTAATCAAAAATTATTTTCAGTAGGTAATTTTGATTTTAGATTACAACATTTGCTCGTAATTGGTGTATTGGTGTTATCTGTATCTATTTCTATGATGATTCGATCCACGCCTGTCACACATGGTTTTGAGTTATTTGAATTCGATCCATTTTTCAACTATAGGGCAACTGAGTATATCTTAGAAAATGGAACTGATGCTTATTTTAACTGGATTGATGAAAAAAGTTGGCATCCATTTGGAAGAAATGTATCTGAAACTTCACAAGTGACACTTCATCTGACCGCAGCATCACTTTATTCGATTTTTAATTTTGGTTTATCTCTTTATGATTTTACTATACTCTTGCCTTTAATTTTTGGTTCTTTAACTGCAGTTGTAGTCTTTGCATTTGTTCGTGTTTTAGGTGGAACTACTGCTGGATTATTTGCAGCATTAATCTTTTCAATTTCTGTTCCAATATTTACTAGAGGATTAATTGGTTGGTTCAAATCTGAACCTTTAGGATTATTTTTTGCATTTTTAGCAATGTATCTTTTTGTTTCAGGATTAAAATTTAACAAAGGAAGAATTTCTTTAATAAAATTAATTTTTGCAGGATTCTTTTTATCATTAGGATTATCCGCATGGGGTGGAATCTTGTTTTTCATAATACCGATTGTTTTGTTTTATTTTTCATTACCATTCATTAAAAATAAAGATAATTTCATAATGTGGGCAGGACCATCTTTTTCAGCTTCTCTCATTGCATTCTCTCTTGTATTTGAAAGAAACTCGACATTTATTATTGGATATGCAGGATTGGCAATTCTTCTTCCAACAATTTTCATATTAGTATCTGGAATAATAATGAAATTCAGTAACAAACGTACAAAAATTCGTAATTCTATTGTTGTATTGATTGTATTCATTGCATCTGGAATAGGAATTATGAATTCAGGTCTGCTTGGGGTGCCTTCATTTAGATATCTTAATGCAATCAATCCTTTCTTGACTAGTCAAGATAGTTTAACTGATTCTGTTGCTGAACACACAACTACTAGTTTATCAATGTCTTTCACATTTTTATCAGTTTTTCTAATATTTGCAGTAATTGGAATGTGGTTCCTTTTCTCCAAAAAAACAATCAGTTTAAAAACTGATATGAGAATTTTTGGAATTTTAATTAGCATTATTGCTATTTATGTTAGTTCTGCATTTGTTAGACTTGAATTGTTTGCATCTGTTGGAATAATAATTTTAGGTTCAATTGGATTGGCAATTTTGTCACAGAAGATATTTGAACAAAATGGTCAGAATTTTACTAAACTAATTTTTCCTGCAATAATAATAATTTTATTTATCATTCCTGTAACTATACCTGAAAATAATACCTGGTTAACATGGGCTGATTTTCCACCCTCTATACTGAATGGTGGTTCATCATTTCTTCAATTCAGCTCTAATGATTGGAAAGATGCAATGAATTGGATAAAAGAAAATACTCCTGAAGATGCTGTTATTGCATCTTGGTGGGATTATGGTTACTGGATTACCGCATTAAGTGAACGTACAACTATAACTGATAACGCGACATTGATTGATTGGCAGATAAAAAAAATGGGTTATACCCTAATCACAAATCCTGAAAACTCTTGGCATATTCTTCATTCTGACTATACTACTGATATTTCCACATATCTTGGTGATGATAATGTAGTTAATTTTGGCGGCACATTGGCTAAAGATTTTGATAATGAATACTTAAAAGAAAATGGAGAATCATGTAAACAAATTTTCAAAGCAGAGGCACAAAATCTTGGAATATCAGAACAAAGTTGTAATCCAATTGCTAAAGGCATGGATGCAGATTATATTTTGATATACTTGACAGGTGAAAGATTTTACATACAAGATTCCAATATTCCATTATACACTCTCGAAGGTGGAGGAGATGAGAGTAAAAAAACATGGTTTGTTGCAATTTCTAACCATCAAATTTCCAAATATGTTCAAGATGATAATATAACACCTACTGACTACTACATGGAAAAAAGTACACTTGGATTGCTAACTCCATTTTCAATTTTCAAATACGTTGAACCTAACACGGGTCGAACGTTTGATCAATATCGTAATGGATTTATTCCTGTGTATGTTAATGATTTGAAATTTAAAGATCCTGAAAACGATCCATTTTATTTGGTATATGCATCCCCAAGTTTCTACAGTCAAGAACAAGGAATTATGTCGGCAGTTTTGATTTACAAAATAAATCATGATTATATTCCTCAAAACTAATGAAATTTTGTTCTAAATGCAATGACAGAATGAGTGGTGACTATTGTACCACTTGTGACAAAGACAAACTTCCTGAAAGAATAAAATTTTCAGATTATTCAAATCAAAAATTAAACAGTTGCGATAAGGGATGTGGTGGAAAAATTTACTTTGATGAAGATTTTAAAACAGAAAAAGGAAAATTCATACCAATTGACAGAAATACAGGCAGACCTCATAACTGTCAAAAAATAAAATATAAAAAGAAATTTTAGAAATATTTATCTAAAATTATGATAATTATCCTTGATGGGATTAACTGAGGCCGATGCCAAAGCTCTAGTAAATGAAGGGATTTTGTCTGCAGATTATGATGAACATGAAGAAGCAATAGAATTTTACGACAAGGCTCTAAAAATTGTAGAAACCTCAGAAACCTATCTGAACAAAGGAATTTCTCTTGTAGAACTAGAAAAATATGAAGATGCTGTAACATGTTATGATAAGGCAGCAACAATTGATACTAATGATTCTCTAATCTGGTATAACCGCGGTGTTGCACTAACGCAATTAGAAAAATATGATGATGCATTGTCAAGTTATGAAAAGGCAATTGACGTATCACCTGGTTATGCAGATGCATGGTATAACAAAGCAGAACTTTTGAAACATAAGGGTCAAGATGCAGAAGCAGAAACCTGTTTTGCTAAAGTTAAGGAATTAGAAGGAGAATAATTGTCTTCGTCGTTTTATTATAATAGCAGCAATCATACTTACAACAACTCCAATTATTACATATACTATAGTTAAATTATTTCCAGACTCGTTAGACGTAAACTTTGTAACCTCTTCTAGTGGTGCTTCAGAGATACGAATTATCTTGTCATTGTCTCCATTTGCTGTTAGTAGATACAATACTCCATCAGGACCAATCTGTGCTGTGCGAATTCTACCAAAGTCACCTTCAAACATTTTTTCTGCACTGATTAAAGAACCATCTTTTGCAATATCTAAAACCATCAAATGCTGTCCTCTTAAGGCTCCAACCAAAAACTTGTCTTCAAAACTAGAAATTTTATCTGAATTGTAAAACACCATTCCACTTGGTGCCCATGTTGTTTGTCCACTATGTGTGATTGGATTTACAAAACTGTCATCAGATGAATCACCTACAACTTTTGGCCAACCATAATTTTTTCCCTTTACAATTACATTGATTTCGTCATGACCATAACCCATTTCTCCAGATGGTCCATGCTCTGATGACACAAGCAAACCATCTTCATTCCATGCAATTCCTTGTGGATTGCGATGACCATAAGAAAAAATTGCACTTGAATCAAATGGATTGTCATCAGGTATTGTTCCATCTGGATTAATTCTTAAAATTTTTCCTGCCAGTGATGACAAATCTTGTGACCATCCAGGATTAACTGCATCTCCTGTTGTTATGTACAGTTTTTCATCAGGACCAAATGCAATTCTCCCACCGTCATGCCATGGCGCACCTGGTATGTCATCAATTACTGTCTGCATATCTACCAGTTTGTCTCCGTCAACTGTAAAGCTAAAAACTTTGTTTTGGAAAAATTCCAGTTCTAGATTTGTCTGATAAATGTAAATTTTCTTGTTCTCTTCAAAATTTGGATGCAAGGCAAGGCCTAACGTTCCTCCCTCATATGATCCGCTCTTTGGGAATGTTTGAATTACTTTGGCTTCTCCAAAATTTTCAATTTTCCACACACGTCCGTCTCTTTCTGTAAAGTAAACGTCTCCGTTTGGTGCAAAAACCATTTCCCATGGGTTATTCAACCCGTCAACTATTACATCAACATTCATTTCTCCAAATGCTGGAGCAATCAATGAAACAAATGCAATGCAAATCAACAGAACAAAACGTTTCATGATTAAAACATGCATTTTTTGCTTAAAATCCTATGCAAATTTATAAAATTTTTCTTGCTTCATAATTCGGCGTTCAAATGAACTTTATCTCATCACTATTTGAGGAAGTCAGAGAGAACCTCGTCTAATCTATAATCATCAGCAAATAGTACAACATGCATTGACTATTTAGAATCACTCATTTGTAATGAAACCCCGAAAAGGCAACAAATGTTGCCTCTTCAGGCAGAGAAATTAATCTCCTGTTGGCGTGCAAACCAATAGAAATTATCAATTTTAATTCAAACTAAAACCTTTCTGATAACAATGAAATACTCTTTTGATTAATCATAGACATGGTGTATGCTTGGATAATTCCAATTTCATTAGTAGCAATTTTAGGAATATCTGGATATCTTGTATATCGATATGTGATTTTTGACATCTTGGCAAACAGCTCAATCAATAACACCTTGAAACGATACAACATCAAAAAAACACAGTTTGAGATAATCAAAGAGTTTAACGAATTGAAAGGCGAAACACTATCTGATTCGGAAATTAAACGCTTAGCAAAACATTATCGCCGAAACGAACCTGATCAATTCCTATCAATGTATGATCATTTACGAGATAGATCAAAAAATTAATCTTCTGTTGGAATATTTATGAAAGGAGTTCCACCTTCGCCAACTACTAGTGGTAGTTTTCCATCCCATGCTTGTGTCTTTAACCACTCAATGTAGTATGGATTGTTTGCAAGTGCTTCGTTGATGATACGAATGGCTTCTGCCTCACCTTCTGCCTCTGCAATGTTACCCTTTGCAGTTCCTTGCGCTCTGGCTTCAAACTGTTCTGCTTCTACTTGAATACGTCTCAAGTCATTTTCTGCTTTGAGTGCTTTTTGTTCTGCTTCTACTTTGGCTTCAATTGCTTGTGCAAAGAGTGGTGAGAATTGAAAGTCTGTAATTGATACAATTTCAGTTGTAATGTTAAAATCATTAAGACGCTCGCCAATTTCTACTTCAATGTCTGCTTTTACTTGTGGTCTCTTTGTGATTAATTCTTCAGCGTTATAGTTTGCAGTTACCTGTTTTACAACTTCTTCTACAGTTGGTTGAATAACACGATTCTCATAGTCTAAACCAACCTCTTTGTATAGATAGTTAACAGAGTTTGGACTTGGATGATAGTTTACTGTAATTTCAGTTGAGACTGTCTGCAAGTCTTGTGATGCCGACGTTGTCGACTTTGTATACTTTAAGGTACGAACTTCAAGTGGAATTACTGAATCCTGGAACGGAACTATAAAGTGCAACCCTTCTTCAAGTGGTGGTTGTGTTACATCTACTGCATTCCAGTGTAGCAAAACGCCTCTGTATCCTGCGTCTACAATTGATACTGCAGAGCCTATTACTACGCCTATAATGATTAACACAAGAATTCCTATTACCACTCCCTTTGCCTTTCCAACGTTTACTTGGACTGGTCTATTTTGATATTTTGACAATGTTTCAATTATGATTTTACACTAAATATAGTATGCGCAAAAAACACGCACATACCAGAAATTCTTAATTTAAGTACGAGATATTCAATGATATGTTCTGTCAAAAATGTGGCATAAAGATTGTCGAACACGGAGGAGAATATTGCACAGCATGCAGCACCCCTTCAAAAAAGACTCTATCATGGTGGAATAATCTCTCATTGCCAAAGAAAATCCTAATTGGCTTTGGTGTGGGCTTTGGAGGCTTTCAGGTGGTAAATTTTATCATAGCCTATCTGATGGAACTGACTGCCAACATTAGCGGAACCTGATTAAAACTAAAATACGATTATCACTTATTGGAATTACTGTCTTCGTCAGTCAGCGGTCTATGGTAGACCGTTGTGGTTACGGAGATGGTGAGTAGCTTTGAAAAAAGTGAAAGCCGTTTCCATCTTTAAATTATTTGATTTTCTAGAGTAAATTATGATGAAAATCTTGATCTTACTCATAATTGGATCAGTTATGGTGATTGGTGCCCAAAATGCATATTCAACTCACGTCTCCCAACCAATCCTAACAATTGATGAAAATTTTGTATATTCTGTTGGAGATGATCTTTCCATAACGGGATGGGTTGAATATGATGATGCAGCAACATCTGATGTCTTGTTAAGTGTAAAAATTTCAAATCCAAATGGAAAAGTCGTATCTGATTTCTTTTTGACCAGCGATTCATCTGGAAAGTTTGAGTTTCCATTTGAGTTGTCTGATGATGATGCTTCAGGTGATTATTTGGTCAA
>CALBOT010000097.1 GCA_937896695.1 uncultured Candidatus Nitrosopelagicus sp.
TAGGAATGATGATTTGTTCACTACTTCTAATCTATGAATCAACTAATCATCCAATACTTTAACTAATTAAACATCAAAGTAAAGATAAAATTCATGTGGATGAGGTCTGATTGCAATTTCTCTATGATCTCTTCTTTCTAATTCAATAATTTTATCCAAAACCTCATTTGAGAAAATTGGGTTTAGATATTTTCTGTCACTTTCTAATTCATCTAAAGCTCTTCCGAGGTTTGCAGGCAAAGTATCAATTCCATGTTTCTTCCTTTCTGATTTTGTCATTTTGTAAATATCTTCTTTGACCGGATCACCAGGTTCTATTTTCTTTTTAATTCCATCTAATCCTGCAGCTAAAACAGCTGAAAATACAAGATAAGGATTTGATGCTGGATCTGGTACACGATATTCCATTCTTTTCATGAAAGCATATTTCTCTCCCTTGAAATGTCCAGGAATTCTAATTGTTGCAGAACGATTACTTGAACTCCATGCAATGTAAACTGGTGCTTCATAACCTGGAACCAATCTATGGTATGAGTTTGTTGTAGGATTTGTAATTGCTGTTAATCCTTTTGCATGCTCCATCACTCCGCCACAGAAATAACGACCAGTTTGACTCAACTCTAATTCTTCATCTTTATCATAAAACGTATTTTCATCTTTTTTCCACAAACTAACATTTGTATGCATTCCAGAACCTGCATCCATTGAAATTGGTTTTGGCATCATTGTTGCTACCTTACCAAATTGTTGTGCGACATTTCTTACAACATACTTGTATGACTGTGCTCCGTCTGCAGAATTTGTCATGTAATCGTATTTAATATCAATTTCACATTGTCCTGCAGTTGCCACTTCATGGTGATGGTTATCACACAAAATTCCAAAATTATCATTCAAAACATCAACACATTCATTTCTAAATGGTGCAAGAGTATCTGAAGGGGTACTTGGATAATATCCTTCTTGTAACCCCATAGGATATCCAGTTCCTTCCTGACTCCATGGAGATTCCGAAGATTCAATTGAATATGATTGACCTTTATACGGTGTTAAAACATCCCAGTGAACTTTATCAAATACAAAAAATTCTACTTCAGGACCCCATGTACTAAAATCAAATCCCTGTGTCTTAACATACTGTTCTCCTTTCTGACAAATTCCTCGAGGATCACTTTCTAGACGTCCTCTTCCTCCTCCCCAGTATACGTCACAAAGCAGTCTAGCTGTCTTTTTTTCTGTAACCCATGGGATTATTGCAAATGTACTTGGATCTGGTTTTAGTATTAAATCTGAATCTGAAATATCAGTAAATCCGACAATCGATGAACCATCTAGTTTAGGTAGCCCGTCTTCCATTTGTTGAGGGGTAAAAGTATCTGCTGAAATTGTTGTATGGTGAAATCTACCTGTTAGACCGGTAAATTGGAGATCTATGAACTTGATATCTTCGTGTTTTATTCTAGAGAATACCTCATCTGAAGAATATTTTATTTGAGTGGCTTTGCCACCTATCACTTTATACGGCAATTTTCTAACTTCAAGCTAAAAGAATTAAACGTACCATTTAAGATTAACTTTGTATTGATATGTCAACTGTTGAATCATTAGATCTAAAAAATCTTCATGTAATTGTATTGCAAGAATTTCAATCAGATGATATACAAGAACTTGACACTGATTTTTTCCGAAATTTATCAACAATCATTGGAAAATTAAAAAATGAAGAATATGACGGAATTGAAAATAAAACAAAAGATCAGATTATTTCAAAGGCCACAAATCTGACTGAACTTTTACTAAACAGAAGATTAGAAAAAATCTCCAATTCTACTAATGTTTCTTATAGTATTTTGACTGATGAAGAAAAGTTTGTTATTGATTCAAACGATGAAATGAAAGAACGAAAAGATATGATCAAATTTAGAAAACAATATCGAGAAGCAAGTAAAAAACAAAGTAGTGGTGCACTAAACTGGCAGTTCACCGATGCGCAGGGTAATGTTGTCTTTCAGCTGCTTCCACACAACATTGTTGCTAATGTACTTATGGTTGTGTTTGCAGGTTTGACATGTTGGGCAGCCAGTTCGGGTACAAGTACTTACACACGTTTGCTTGATGTGGAATTTAAAAAAGGAAATAAAAAACTTGCTGATTTGGCAGATTTGCAAAAACCAAGAATGGCGTGTACATTGTTTTTTGGCATGGGAATAGGTATCTTCATTGCCTTTATTGCTAGTATTGTGGAGATGGCAAATCATAAAAGAGTACGTCAATCTTTGTTTATCTTGCTCATTGCCATCCCTATTATTGTGTTAGGTATTATTGGAGTCCAGGGTGCAAACAAAATGTGCATGGACAACCCAGTTGGCGTGTGTTCTCCTAACATATGCAAAACTGGACCAGACGGAAAT
>CALBOT010000098.1 GCA_937896695.1 uncultured Candidatus Nitrosopelagicus sp.
TACTGTCTTTTCCTCAAATGCTAGGAAATTTGGAATTTTACCTACTGTGGCAATTATTATAGTTCCTCCTTTTTTCACTGATTTTATTGCTGTGTCTGTAACCGTATCTGATGGTGCAAAGACAATTGCAGCATCAAAATATCCATACTCATCTTTCACTTTATCCAAAAATTCATCTTGAGATTCAGTAAATTGGAATGTTTTACTTGCACCTAATTTCTCTGCAACATTTAGATGCTCTTTTTTTCGCGATACGCCTGTAACCTCACACCCTTCTACTTTAGCAAATTGTATTGCCATATGTCCTACTCCTCCTATTCCATAAATTGCAATTTTTTTATTTTTTTCTGGTTCTGCAGCCTTTACTGCTTTGTATGCAGTTATTCCTGGACAAAATAATGGAGCTGCGTATTCTGAAGACATACTTTCTGGAACTTTTGTTAGAAAATTTTCTGACGCATTAATAAATTCCGTATAACCTCCACGTAATGTTTCACCTGTTATTTCATTATTTTCACAAAGATACTCTTTTCCTTCATTACAGTATGTACAGTTCATACATGATTTCAAAAGTGGAGTAATTCCCACTCTATCTCCAATCTTAAATTTTGTAACTTTGTCTCCGATTTCAATAATTTTTCCAACAACCTCATGTCCTGGTACTGTTGGAAATGCAGGTGGAATGCCTATTTCTTGCCAATCTCCTTCTATTCCGTGTAATTGAGAATGGCATACTCCACATGCTTCAATTTTGATTAAAACTTCATCAGGATTATCTATTGTATGTTTCTTGATATTTGTCAATTTCAGTGGTTTTTCTTCAATTTTCTTACATTCTGAAAGAACCATGGCACGCATATTTTCTGTCATATTTGAGCATAATTCAACACACATTTATTTTTAGCAAGGTGATCTGATGACAAGTATGGCTGAAATTTTAAAAAAAGATGATTTCAAACGTGTAGAATTATTAAATTTAGTAACTAAAAATGGTGGAATGAGAAACCTAAGTCTTGAGCAACTCATACAGCTAGATGAATTACTAAGAAAGAAGGATTACAGTAATGACAAAAAGGCAGAAAAATCAAAGCAGAAACTACTGAAACAAATCAATATAGAAATCTACAAACGTAACGATACTGCAATCTGGAAAATCTAGATTACATTAAATACAAATATTCACTTTCTGAATCAATATCATGTCAAACAAACTATCGCAAGAAACTAGTCCTTATCTCTTACAACACAAGGATAACCCTGTTGAATGGTTTGCGTGGAATGATGAGTCATTAAAAAAGGCAAAAGATGAAAACAAGCCTATTTTTCTATCTGTTGGATATAGCTCTTGTCATTGGTGTCATGTGATGGCGCATGAATCTTTTGAAAATGATGACGTGGCAAAAATTATGAATGAAAATTTTGTTAACATAAAAGTTGATAGAGAAGAAAGACCTGATCTTGATGATATTTACCAAAAAATTTGTCAAATGTCGACTGGTCAAGGCGGGTGGCCATTGAGTGTATTTTTAACTCCAGATCAAAAGCCATTCTATGTTGGAACATACTTTCCAGTTCTTGATTCCTACGGCAGACCTGGATTTGGTAGTCTATGTAGACAGTTAGCGCAAGCATGGAAAGAAAAACCAAAAGATGTTGGCACATCTGCTGAACAATTCATGGATAATCTCACAAAGTTAGAACGGGTCTCTGATGGCGGAAATATTGAAAAGTCTATTTTGGATGAGGCAGCTGTTAATCTTTTACAAGTTGCAGATACTAATTATGGTGGATTTGGTCAAGCACCTAAATTTCCTAATGCCGCAAACCTTTCTTTCATGTTTCGATATTCAAAACTTTCAGGAATTACAAAATTTCAAGAATTTGCATTATTGACATTAAAAAAAATGGCAAAAGGAGGGATCTTTGATCAGATTGGTGGTGGATTTCATAGGTATTCTACTGATGCAAGATGGCTTGTACCTCATTTTGAAAAAATGTTGTATGATAATGCTCTCTTGCCTCCAGTATATGCAGAAGCATATCAAATCACAAAAGATCCTTTCTATCTTGATGTTGTAACAAAAACTCTTGATTATGTCTTGCGTGAAATGACTTCAACTTTGGGCTTATTTTATTCTGCACAAGATGCTGATACCAACGGGGAAGAAGGACAAACATTTGTTTGGAAAAAGCGAGAAATCGAAAATATTTTAGGAAATGATTCTGATATATTCTGTATTTTTTATGATGTGACTGACGGCGGAAATTTCGAAGGAAACACAATTCTTGCTAACAACATAAACATTTCATCACTGTCGTTCAAATTCAATAAAACTGAAGATGAAATCATAGATATTCTAAAACGTTCATCAGAAAAATTACTCGATATTAGATCTAAAAGAGATCAACCTGGAACTGATGATAAAATTATCACATCATGGAATTCTATGATGATTTCTGCATTTTCAAAAGGTTATAGAATTTCAGGAAATGAAGTGTATCTCAACGCTGCTGTAAATGCAGCTAAATATTTTTCGGAGCAGTTTTCTAAACACGGATTCATACATAGAACGTTCAAAAATGATACTCCAAAATTTAATGGATATCTGGATGATTATGCTTACCTTGCAAATTCCCTAATTGATGTTTTTGAAATAACTGCTAATCCGTATTTTCTAGATACTGCTAAAAAAATTGCAGACTACATGATAGAACATTTCTGGGATGAAAATGAAAAATCATTCTATTTTACTGCTGATACACATGAGTCTTTGATAGTTCGTCCAAAAAATTATTATGATCTATCTGTACCCTCTGGAAATTCTGTCGCTGCAAACGCATTACTAAAACTTCATCATCTTGTAAATGATGAGAAATTTCTTCAAATATCAAAACAAATTTTGGAATTAAATGGAACCTCTGCTGCAGAAAATCCATTTGCATTTGGTTATTTATTGAATGTGATGAACCTGTATCTAAAACATCCAACTGAAATAACAATAATTAATTCTGAGAATTCAGAGATTGTTAATTCTCTTTACAAAAAATTCATACCTGAAGGAATGACAATTGAAATTAAAGATAAAGAGAATCTAAAATTACTATCAAAGTATCCTTTTTTTGAAGGAAAAGAATTTTCAGATAAAACAAGTGTTACTATCTGTAAAAATTTTACTTGTTCTCTACCTTTGTCAGAATTGTCTGAAATTGAACAGAATCTCTAAATTTTCTGTATGTCTATTCTTAAAACTTGTCCAACTTGAGGTCGTCCAAGTTTCTCGTATCTATTTTTTGGCATTGTAATTGAAATGTTTGTTTGAGCGTAACTTTTCATTTTAATTGTTGGTTGTGCTTGGAGCATTGCTTCAAGTAATGGCATAACTTGTTCTTTTGTGTCTTGATCAAGTTTTTTTGAGACATTTTCCATAATCAATTGTTTTTGTGAAACTGGCTCTGTCTGAACATCTTCTGCAAGTGACATTTGTATCGCTTGACCATTATCTACGATTTGTTGTATTTTGTATCCTATTATTTCTGACATAATTTCATCTCTTTGTATTTGGATTTATTCTTACCTATGCTTTATTTTCATCTAACGCCTTGGTAATCTTTTCAATATTATCTCTCACAAATTCATGAAATTCTTGAATATCGTCTAGTTTAACCTCTAATTGTTGATTTGAATATGCCTGTAAGAATGCAGAATATAATGTACCTATTATGACCCCAAATGCAATTTCTCTTTTTGAATTCCTGCTCCATGTTTGCGACCTGACCGAGTTCAGTGGTACAAACAGGAGTGAAGTCTTTAGGATGTGAAAAGAATAAGGCCCAACTTTCTCCTATCCATTTATGGAAATCTATATCACCATGAGTTGAGGCCGCCGTGAAGTTAGGCGCTGGATCATTTAGTTTAAGTGCCATGGTAGCTCCTATATCGCTGATTTCTAAACACGAATAAAGTAGTCTATGTTGCCATAATTTGGTTGAATATTGTGAAGTAGCTCGCAGTTTCACGATGATTCTTTGGAGAAAACCTCTGAAGCATTCGGCTAGTTGGCGTAACGTTCAATGGGCAGCACTAAAATTTGGTGCCTTTGATGATGTTTGGTAAATAGTGGTTAAGTACATTTTTCCAATTGGATTGCACGCTTTCGGACAATATTTGACTAGAATTTCGCCAGGGATTCTTTTTTTGTTGATCTTTCCTCGGAGTAGATATTAGCTTTGAACAGCTTTTGGCATACCCTTCAATAATTGACTCTTATTTAAATATAACTATGAAAAAGCAAATAGAAATATCCTTTTACCTTACAGTCATAATCTCAGCATTCGGATCCTACGCAGAAACACTTCCAGTAACCACTCCCGA
>CALBOT010000099.1 GCA_937896695.1 uncultured Candidatus Nitrosopelagicus sp.
CACTGCCCCTGCACGTCCTTTTTCTCCGATTTCCTATTTTTCTCTTTTGGCCACCGTCTCTCCTCCCGACTAACCACTACCATAAACTCACGCCTATATTAATCCTACGGCTTCACACGTATTTCTTTGCGTATCTTACACCACAGCTCATGTACAACGCACCGAGAGCCGCAACAGTGACATCGACAGATGACTCTGTTGTATGGTGTGTTGATCGGAGGACATTCAGAAAGGTTGTAATTAAATCACAAATTGAGTCTAGGCCTTTTACGGATTTCTCACAAATCTTTACAGCATCTTTGTTTTTATTATTATTAATCGCAACTGAAATTGTATGAGCTCTATCTGCGGCTGAAATTCCAGTTGTAACTCCCTCTTTAGCTTCTATTGAAACTGTAAAAGCAGTTAAATCATTCTTTTGATTGTTTGGATTCATAAATTGTAAGCCAAGTTGTTGTATTCTATCTTTAGTCATAGCTAAACATATTAAACCCCTGCCAAACTTTGCCATAAAATTAATTGCTTCTGGATTAGCATATTGACCAGGAATAATTAAATCTCCTTCATTTTCTCTATCTGGATCATCAACTAGAATATACATTTTACCATTTCTTGCATCTTGTATAATTATGATTACAAATGTAACACAATATATGTTTACTTGTGTAACATTTCATTGTTTACAGTTTGCAACATTTCTTTGAAATTTAAACATTAATCATTATACCCGTAACATCTTGTCATACAGATATTATAGTATTTTCGATGATTGTAACTGTAAACATATGTAATTGAAGTAAAACTTTATAAAAACATATTTAACAACATAATATACAGCTACATAAAGTAATTCATTGTGAAAAACACCTAATAAACCTTAGTTTACATCCATATCAATCAACAGTTTGTTTACAAACATATACTTATGTAACCAAGTATGACTGTTTGTTTACATGAGTATACTTTTGTAAACATTTAATTATTGAATTATTGACTGAATTTTTACCCTTATTATTTTTTAACTTTGTACAAAAATTCATGCTATGCGAATAGATATCATTACCCTTTTCCCTGAGATGATCGAAGGTGCATTTACACATTCTATAATTAAGCGTGCACAGGAAAAAGATCTTGCAAAAATCATCCCTATAATCAATGAGCATTATTCTATGCAACTTCCTGTCCCGGTATCGTCATAATATTGAAAAAACTCAATTATAACAAATTTTTCCATTAATCATTGTCTATACAAATAATTCCGATTCATTTCAAAAATGATGTCCAACCAACAGATAATTTGATTGATCTGTTGTTATCATCTTCTAAAACATCTCTTGAAAATGGAGATGTTTTAGTAATATCTCAAAAAATCATATCTAAGCATGAAGGGCGAGTTGTAAATTTAGATTCTATAATTCCATCTGAGTTGTCTATTGGTATTGCTTCTACGTATGATAAAGATCCCAAATTGGTCCAAGCTATTTTATCTGAATCAACAAGAATTGTTAGGATGGAACATGGAGTGATAATAGTTCAAACAAATCATGGTTTTATTTGTGCAAATGCGGGAATTGACGAAAGTAATGTCGAAAATGGATATGCTACATTACTTCCAAAAGATTCTGATAAATCTGCAGAAGACATAAGATTAAAAATTCTACAACAAACTGGAAAAAAAATTGCTGTAATAATCTCAGATACATTTGGACGTCCTTTCCGAATAGGGCAAACTGATCATGCAATTGGTCTATCTGGAATTAATGCCATTTTGCATTATGAAGGAACTCCTGATACCTTTGGTAAAATTTTACGAGTTACTGCAACTGCTATAGTTGACGAACTCTCTTCTGCTGCAGAGCTTGTAATGGGTAAAACCAAAAAATGTCCTGCTGCAATAATCAAAAATTTTGAATTTGAAGAAAATGCTGGAAATATTCAAAGTTTACTTCGTTCTGAAGACGAAGATCTATTCAGATAATTAATAAAAGTAAAATTTTACACAAATATTGGAAATGCTTAGAACAGAACTTCACTGCCACAATGTTTTTTCTAATGGTCATGTGGGTGATTTGGAGCCGCCTTTTGATTGCAACGTTTCTGTTAATGAACAATTGCAAAAATCTCTAGATTCTAAATTGGATGTATTATTTGTCACAAATCATAATACCTTGGATGGATTTGAACAACTAACCACTTACAAAAATAATCATGAAAAATTTTCAAATATCAAAGTTTATCCTGCTGTTGAAATAACTACTGACAAAGAAGCACACGTTCTCGTTTATGGTTTACAAGAAGAAATCAAATCATCTCAAAGCATTGATGAAATTCTTGATGCTGCAAAATCACAAGATGCTGTAACAATTGCTCCTCATCCATTTAGCTTGATTGACGCTTTACGTGATGATTCATTAAAGTGTGATTTATTTGAAGTTTTTAACAGCTCCAACATTGACATTTATTCAAATAAAAAAGCAGAAATTTTTGCCAAAGAAAACAATCTTTTCACTATCGCGGGAAGTGATTCTCACGTTGCATCTACGATTGGACGATGCACAAATCTGATAGACTCTGAAAATAATCTTGACGACATACTATACGCCATGAAAAAAGGAAAAATCTCAATTGAAAAAATGGAATATGTTAAACGTCGTGAAGTCTTAGAACACATTCAGTATAAAATTGAAAATTCTAAAGAATACATAGATCAATATGTGAAGGAATTCTATCCTCGATACTTTTGGCTATTCAATTCTATGTACAAAATTTACATGTTTACAAAAAATTCATTTATTTGGGATATTGCTTTCAAGCTTGCCATATTTGGATTAAGGAGAATTTCTTACAAAATTAATTTTGAAGGCTATGATCCTTATGCATTTAGGACTCGTGACATTCCAACAATCACAAAAATGATTATTTGATATATGTAGATAATCTAAAAAGAATTAGATTTTAATATAGAAGTACAATTTTTTATTAGTATACAATGTCTGAACCACAAAAAACATTAGATGTACGAGGGTTATACTGTCCTTCTCCGGCAATGCAAACTGTGGTTGAATTATCAAAAATGCAAGTTGGTCAAATATTGCTTGTATTAGCAGATGATCCTGCTGCTGAAGATGACATTACTGATTTATGTAGAACTCGTGGTCACGAACTTATGCAATTAAATAAAAATGGCAGTGATCTAGAATTCACAATTAAAAAAATCAAATAATTTTATTTTTGTTCTGATAAATATTTGTCAACGTCTATTGCTGACATACATCCAAATCCTGCTGCAGTGACGGCTTGTCTATATCTGTGATCATGTACATCTCCTGCAGTAAACACTCCTTTTACACTGGTCTCTGTGTTTTCTTTTTGAATGATGTAACCATTCTCATCCATTTCTAATTGATTTTTGAATAATTCTGTATTTGGTTCATGTCCTATTGCTACAAAGACTCCTCCCATTTCCAAGGTTTTGTTTTCTCCCGTCTGTGTGTCTTTTAGAATAACTTGTTGAACTTTCTGGTCACCTTTGATATCTTCAATCACACTATTCCAATGAACTTCGATATTTCCATTACTTAGCGCACGATCTTGCATAATTTTACTTGCTCTGAATTCATCCCTTCTGTGAATTATGTGAACCTTTGATGCGAATTTTGTTAGAAATGTTGCTTCTTCCATACAGGTGTCTCCGCCACCGACAACTGCAATTTCCTGATTTCTGAAAAATGCACCGTCACATGTTGCACAATATGATACACCTTTCCCACTGAATGTTTGTTCACCTTCGATACCAATTTTTCTTGGTGTTGCACCTGTACAAACTATTACAGCTTTTGCATCATACTCTTCTGAACCAGTTAAAACTTTGAATGGTTTTGCACGAAAATCAACGTTAACGACTACATCATCAATAATAGTTGTATTCATTCTCTCTGCTTGTTTTCTCATTGTTAACATTAAATCTGGTCCCATTACTCCTTCTTCAAACCCTGGATAATTTTCAACATCTGTTGTATTCATTAATTGACCGCCTGGCAAAAGTCCTGAAATTATTAGTGTATCATGTCTTGCCCTTGAACAATAAATTCCTGCAGTATATCCTGCTGGACCTGCACCAATTATGATTACATCATATGATGTCTTTACTTTTTTTGGAAAATCTGGAGTTTTTGACTCGTCATTTGAACCTCTATCTTCCATAACGAGTGAACTATCATCTCCTGACATCATAATAATTCACTTTATGTTTATAATTTAAATCAATTTAGATTAGTCAAGATCTCATTGTGTTTTTTACACAGTTTACTTATTTCAAGTTGTGAGAATAAAAGATCTTTTTGCCAATGAGCATTATTTAATCTGCATTCAATATTTTCACAAAATGATTCTCCTGTTATATTGTAAAAAATGACTTGTAAGATGTAACCTTCTAAAATTTTTGTTAGTCTTTTATCATTATATTCCAAAAATTTACCTTTGTATTTCTCTTTAGCTGATTTAATGTCCAACCCTTGTGCTTTCAACTTCATTACTTCAAAATAGTATTCTTTTGGTTTTGCAGGAGCTTCGATAATTCCGGTAGTAGAAATAATTGATGGATTTGCACAAATCACTGCTCTTCCATGATATCTACTATCATTTTCATCAAATGTACACGTTAATCTGTTTGTTAGAATTATGTGTAATGTCTCATTATCTTCATTCAGATACCTGAGAATTTTTTGTAATTCGAATCCATCGTACATGAAAACCTCGTTAATCTGACGTGCATTTTCAACCTTGGTTGTAGAATTCATTAATGAAGAATCTTCACATAACTTTCTTTCAAATTCAATTTCAACGTCACTTGATTTATGCTCTGAAAATGAACTTTTAATATCTGTAACACGAATATTTGATAATTTTTTGATATTTTCTAAACTGAATTCTTTGAAAACATTATCTTTTATTTCCACGTCAATTGGAAAATTTTTTCGTAAAAAAATGACTAGCGATTCAATATTGATTTCAGAAATTGCTGGTTCTCTATATAATGTGATTTTTTTAAAGTTCAAACAGATTATTTTGGAATTTGATTTTCAAATTCTTTAATCTTTTGATCAGTGACTTCTGCTGCTCTTTTTCCTGAATAAAGCATTGAACCGAATGTTGGTCCCATTCTTGCTAATCCGTGTGTTTCAGTTACTGACATTCCTGCTGCAACCAATCCTGGATACACTTCTCCTGTTTTATGCACAACATGTTCTTCGCCATCTTCTACCCACATTGGATTCATTCCTTTCCATTCTACTAATTGTCTATCTACTAGTCTTTTTACTGCGACTGAATCGTGGCCTGATGCATCAATAATCATTTTTGCTTCCAATGCTACAGGATCAACACATGTGATATTTCTTGGTAATGCTGAAACTGGCATCCAGTTCACAACAATCCCTGCAACTCTTCCATGTCTCATAACCAAATCATCAAACTTTGTTAAATTCAAAAATTTCACTCCTGCATCACATGCGCCTGCAATTAATTTTGAAACTGCATGTGGTCCTGGAGTTAGATACAATCCTTCTCCAACTTTTTTGTATGGAACTCCTAATTCGTCCCAAATTTTTTGTGCTGGTGCACGTACTGTTACTGGATTCATCATATATCCTCCAAGCCAATATCCTCCACCTAGATAGTTATTTTGTTCAATAACCAAAACTTTGTAACCCATCAATGATAATTCTCTTGATGCAGTCAATCCTGCAGGTCCAGCTCCAATAATTAT